>NZ_CP026654.1 GCF_002946835.1 Streptomyces dengpaensis | reverse complement strand
CACGCGATGCGTGGGCGGATCCCTTCGCTGCGCTCCAGGATCCGGTGGGGCCGGCCGCTGCGCGGCGCGGCGGGCGCGCGGTGCGCGCCGGGCGACTGATGGGGTATCAGGTGCGGCTAGTCGGGCCTTTCGTTGGGGAGTTGGGGAGTCCTGCGGACTCTGGGCGGGTCCGCTGCGCTCCCCCGCCTGACGGCCCTTCCGGCTGCGCCTCCAGAACCTTGGGGCTCGCTGGCGCGGGCGGGGCTGGCTACGGGGGTGGGGGTCGCTCGTTCGTGTCAGGTTCTAGTGTAGCGCGTGCATCAGGTTGATGCAGCATGTACCGTTGGCGGAAACACGGGACACCCCCCAACTAACTATTGCGGCTGCGTCTTTTGATAAGGCGTCAGCGGGTGAATTCCCTTCCATCAATCCACGCGAGGAATCACGAATTGGGAAGCTGCGGACCTCAGCCGAAGAACGGAACCCCGGATGGGGGAAAGTCGGAATTCCGGCGTGCGGAGGCACCGGAGCCGAACGGCCCCCGGGCCGGGCGGCGGAACCCGCCACAGACACCAGCCCCGCCTGCTGATGCTTGTCGTTCGTCACGGTCGGCACCACCCGAGACTCAGAGCCGCTGCTGCCCTCCACGGCCCGCACGGGCCCACGGAGCCGCGCGCGAAGCCGCCTCAGCCACGTCCGGGTCCGGCCGGCACCTGGTGACGGTGGGATGGATACGTCTAGAGCGATCTTGAATCGTCGCAGCTCAGCGGCCATGTGATGTATCGCTGAGGGCTAGTTGAGTATCAATCCGGACGCACCTTTCCCCTAGGGGGGAAATGATCATGTGGTGATTCCGGGCAGGTTCGGCGTGGCGGATTCCCCTCTAGGGGAAACGCCCGTTACGGTCAGGGCGCGTACATCGTTCCCCTCTGGGGGAAAGCCCGAGGTGAGGAGCGGTATGGGCCGGGCAAGGCCAGCAGCCAACACAAGTACCGGCGAGTACCTCCAGCTGGAGCTGCTCGACAAGGACGACAAGGCCTTCTCGTGGAGCGGCGGCGGCCGGCACGTGAACGCGAGCAAGAAGCTGGGCAAGGCGCTGTACGAGAAGGACAGCGGGTACACCAAGAACGACAAGCTGGTGTGGAGCTACTACCTGTTCCACTCGCCGCCCGGAGACGAGCCGCTGCGGGAGAGCTTCCGCGAGATCGGCATCAACCTGGAGTTGCGTCCCAACGCGGTGAGCACGTCAGTGGGTAACCTTCATCGAGGGGGCTACCTCCTGGAGGCGGAGACGGTGGGCCGGGTGAAGTTCTACAAGATGAACCCCCGGGCGGCGTACGACGGCACCTCGGGGCAGCAGCGCAACGCCACGAAGCACGCACGTCACCCGTCGACCACTTGCCCGCCGGCGAAGAAGAAGGAGGCGTCATGACCTCGCCTATGGCTGAGCCGTTCGCCCCGCGCTTCATGGAGGCCGCCGAGCTCAACGGCCTTCTTCTGCGGTCCCAGCTCAAGCAGGGCGCCGACCTCAAGGTCCTCATGTTCTACGCCACCGCCGTCCCGATCGGGGACCCGGTGCGCAGCACGGCCACGGACATCGGCAAGCTGGTTGGCCTGAGCACCACCAGCGCCTCCCGCAGCATCGGCCGGCTCGCCGAGAACGGCTGGCTCCAGCTCGCCTACACCGCCGTCGGCGTGAAGTTCTACCGACTCGGCACCAAGGCGACCGGCCTACCGTCGGCGCCCGGCCCCGCGGACGACACCGACGCCCCCCTGGCCACCGTCAGGCAGCTTCACGCCTCCTGACCCGGCCCCCAGACCCGGCGACACGGCGCCGCACCCCCTACGGTGCGGCGCCGTAGCTGTGTCCATGGCCTTCCCGCCGGGGCGCGTACATCGTTCCCACAGAAGGGAATCCGCTGGTAGACGTGCGCTTCTGGGCGATCCCGAGGCCTGCGGCACACGTGCTGACCTGCACCTCCCCGACAGCCTCGCCCGAACCGTGAACACCGTTCCCCTCCAAGGGAAAGTCGCTGCTGGTGGCCGACCGGCAGCACCAGCGGTAGCGCTGCACGCTCTGCACCCCGAAGTGCTGCAGAGCGCGTACAACGTTCCCCCAGAGGGGAAATCCGCAGGTCGTGAGCGTGCAGCGCGCGTGCAGCGTGTTGCAGCGGGCGGTCTGCTGCACGAGCAGTGAACGGCGTCTGCCGAGACCCGCGCGGGCCGGCTCCCGGCATCGGGAACGGCGCGGTCGCGAGTGCTGCAGTACGCGTACAACGTTCCCCTGGAGGGGAAAGCAGCAGGCGAGCGGGGTGCGGCCACGGTCGTCCTGTCGGTCCTCGCAGTCGCGTGGCGGGAGCGGATCACAGGTTTCTGCCCGCCAGGCGGGAGCGTCGGCGCTGTCCTGGGGCGTACGGGCCTGCGGGACGCCAGGGTCGGTGAGGCTGCTGGCACTGCCGACCCGTACCCCGTTGGAGGAGACCGTGCTGGACCCCGAGGTGGAGATGCTGATCGAGACGGACTCCGACGCGTACGCTGTGGAGGGCGTTGACCACGGTGGTGGCCACCCACCCGCTCGCACCCAGGCCGGTGCGCGAGGACACCGCGACGGTCTTCCTGTCCGTGCTGGACGCCGACGACCTCGGGCACCGCACCCGCGTCCCGCTCGCCGGGCGCCGGCTCTCCGAGGACCTGCTCATGCAGCTGCTCACCGCGGAGCTCCCCGCGCTCATCGAGGCGGAGCTCGCGGGGTACGGACCGGAGCCCAGCTACCTGACGGTGTCGATCGGCCGGGACGTCGGCACGCTGCCGTTGGACACCCGACTCGTGCGCGGGCTGACCGCCCTCGCCGAACTCACGACCGCGAACGAGTGTGGCCTGGACGGCGAGCGCGGCATCACCGGGCAGTGCCGGCACTGCCGCGGAACGGGCCGGGCCCGCACCATCTGGCCGCCCCACCCCGGCTCCCGCGCAGACGACCCGAACGCGTGAAACGGCCCGCTGCACGGACTGCCGACTGTGCAGCGAGAGCAGCAACCGGGAGCAGCGGGTGAACCGTTTCGGTGCAGCAGAGCAGCACGACCAGGTCCCGGTCGCGACGGTCGGCACTCCCGTTGCAGCGCGCGGGAGCGGGAACTCGCCGGGGCCCGTTGCTACCCGCTGCTGCCCGACCGAGGCCAGCCTGCTGCCCGTGCAGCACCCTTGGGCCGCACGGGTCGTGCGAATACTGCGCCACAGGCCCCGACCCCCGAGCAGCAGCCGACCTTGCACCCTTCACCACCAGGAGCAGCAGCCCGTTGCGCAACGCCGCTGCACCGTGCAGGCCGGGAAGGGTGCAAGGCCGCTGCACACGGCAACCGGCACCAACGGCGGACTTCACCAGGAGCACCAGCGCCCCTCGAGGACGGGGGCCATCGGCGACGAATCTTGCACCCCAATAGTGGTTAGTACAGATAGCGGTTCTGTGCGGGTTGTAGATCCTTCCCCCTGAGAGCAGAGCTCGGTCCGGGAGCAGCCGAGAGCACCAGCGCGACGGGACGACGACGGCAAGACGATCGTGAACCGCTCCGAGGGGATCAGAGGCACCGCGGGGCCCTCGAAGCGCTGTGCGGCGCTGTGAGCGCCTTTGAGGGTCTTGATCGTCGCTCGGGAGCCCGGAGGGCCTTAGAACGCCGCAGACGGCCGTACGGGGCCGGGAAGGATCATGTGCACGGGATGCTGGCAGGTCGTCGTCGCAGGTGTGGGCAGATCATCGGATCCCGTTCTGCGAGCTCCGCTCTCAGGGGGAAGGATCTACAACCTGCACCAGAAGCACTATCAGTACTAACCACTAATGGGGTGCAAGACCGCCGTCGTGCCGCAGGCGCATGGCGAGCGTCTCGCAGTACGTGAGGGATGTTGTCGCCACCCCGAGGTCGCCCCTGGCGGCGGCCTTCCGAGCCACGTCCGTCATCACCAGCATGTCCTGCAACGGGCTCTCCTCGCCGGCGGCCGAAGCCACTTCGACCCGGGCAACCAGCACGCGGTCGGCCTGGTCCAGGACCTCGGACCACACACCGCCGTACGCGGCCGGGTCGACGCCAGTCAGGGGCGTCAGCCACAGGTCGGCGTGCGACTGGAGGAGTTGTTCGCCGGAGCGGTAGTCGAGCACGGTGCCGCACGGCATCGTGCCGTTGTCGGCGTGGTCCGTGGCGCCGGGCCACCCGTCCAGGTCCACGACGTGCACGGGGCACAGGTACGCGAGCCAGGACGCGCCCGGCCCGGAGTCCTGCGCCGGGCCTTCGCGGAGCACGGTGGCCTTGAAGGGGCACTCCACCACCGTGCGCAGACCGCCGAGATCGCGGTGACCGGAGAGCTCCTGGACGATGGACGGCACTGCGGCTCCTTCGCTGCTCAGACTTCGATGTACGCGACGACCACGACGGTGCGAAGGGCACTCACCCAGTACAAGAGGCGTACGCGCTCGACTTCGTCGGCGTACTGGCGCAGCTGGGGGCCGGCGGCGTCGCCGGGGATCGGCTCGCCGACGTCCGGGTCGACGGAGACGACGACCAGGGCGCGGTCCAGGGCGTGGATCTCCGACTCGCTGCTGATGTTCTCCAGCTGCTTCGCGGCGGAGTCCGAGAAGACGATCCGGGCGCGGCGGGGGCCGTGCTGCGGGGCCATCAGGCGACGGCCGGGCGCTGCGAGGCGAGCCGAGCGAGGTGGGTCTCGCGCAGCTCCTCCCACGGCGTGCAGTCCTCCACCGAGGGCAGCCCGTTCTCCGCGATGTCCTCCAGGACGGCGGCGAACTGGTCGGCGTTCTCGCGGGTCCTGGCCGCGTACGCGCGGACCGCGTCGGCTGCCGCGGGCTCCAGCTGCGGCCGGGCGTGGTCGGCGGGGGCGGCCGGCTGTTCGCTCATCGAGGGCTCCAGAGGGCAGAACTGGCGTCTGCTCCCACGGTATCGGCCGCCCCGGGCCCTGGGGACCACTCCGGACGAACCGGCTCGCACGAGGGTGCAAGACCCAGGGACCCAGGTGGATCCAGCTCCCGGCACGTTCCGAGTCCACCTGGGAAAACACCGGACCCAGGACCCAGGGACCCAGGTTCCGGGCCGGGCGCTGGGGAGCTGGGGGCCAGCCGCGCGATGACACAGATCAGCTGAACAGTGACACAGATGACCATGCCCACCTGGGAAAACAGGGGGTCGATGACACAGATGACACAGATCGGCCGGACTGTTCAGGCAGGGAGGCCGGGCACGACCTGGCCGTTGGTGATGTGCGCGCGGGCGGTCAGCGCGTGCCCGTCGCACACGGCGTACCCGCCGCTGGCGCCGTCGACCTGGACGGTGTGGGTGGCCGGCTCCGGGCACGGAGCGTCCAGCCGGTCGTACTCCCACGAGTTGAAGCAGGCGACGTCCATGCACGAGGTGCGGTTCCCGCTCGCCTTCAGCGTGGCGCCGTGCTCGGGGCACACGCCCCACGGCACGACGCACTGCCCCGGGCGGTCGGCGGTGTCCTGGAGGGCCTGGGCGTAGAGCTCGCCTGTGGTGGCGGTGTTCGTGGTGGTCACCCGGGGATTCTCCCAGTGAGCCCGCCACCCGGGCAGGCGATCCGGGACGAACGCGCACCGTAGCCGCCCCGGAACCGCGTCACGTTGATCGGCCCGAGCCCCGAAATCGGCCCTTGAGCCCGTGTTTTCGGGCCGTACGGACAGCGTGACAGCGCGATGTGACACCCGATCGGGTGAACGTGACAACCCGAGCGTGACAGCGTGACAGTCACTTTCGGTGATCACATGAGGGTTCGGCTCCCCGCTGCGTCACAGGGTCACAGGTCACCTCGCAGGAACGCGCCTGCCTGGGAGAACAGGGTTCCGGGCTCACAGGTAAACAGGTTGAATAGGGCGTTTCCGGCGGCCGGTGCCCCGGGATGTCACAGGTTTCGCCCGGGGACCTGTGAGACCTGTGAGATTGCAGAGGGTGAGGTCACAGGAGAGTCGGCCGGGGGCAGCGGCACTGATCGCAGTCGGCGCAGCCGGCGCACTCCATACAGAAGGCCCGCGGCGTCGGGCCCGGGCAGTGGCAGACCGGGTTGTAGTCGGGATCGTCCTCGCCGGGGTGGCCCGTCTCGCCGAACGGGGGCTCGGTCCACGCGAGGACCTTCCCATCGGCGAGCAGTTCCTCGTAGTGGTGCCCGATGGCGCTGTGCTCCGTCCAGACCGCGACGACGGCGCCGTGCTCCTGGTGCCCGCTCATGACGCGCTCCCCGCGGAGCCGGCCGACTCGGTGGCGCGGGTGAGGAACGCGGCGAGGGAAGCCGCGGCTTCGGGTTCAGCGGTGGCGAGCCGGGCCGCGAACGCCAGCTGCCCGGTGTCCGCGGCCGGGACCAGGCGGGCGAGTTCGGCGAGCAGCGCAGCGTGGGCAAGGACCGACGGAGACAGGAGACCGGCGGCTGCTTCGCGGGCGGCCGGGTCACGGTAGTGCCCGAGGCGCGCGGCCAGGGCGTGGGCGAACCACGCGTCGACGTCCTGCTGCACATACGACCCGGCGCGGCGGGTGAGTTCGTCCCGGACAGCTTCGTCGCCCTCACGGGGCTCGGTCTGCTCCAGCGTGCCCAGCTCGCGCAGCGCCTGGAGCTCATCGGCCCGGGCGGCGATCCGCTGGGCTTCGCGCAGCTCGGCTTCCCGGACGGCGGCGGCCGCGGCGTCGGCGGCGAGCTCCTCCTGGACGACGACGTCGACGCCGGGGTCGTAGGCCGCGTCCGGGGCCGCGTCGGCGAGCAGCTGCCCGATGCGCTCCCACTCCGCAAGTTCCGCGCGACCGCGTTCGTCGTCGGCCAGGTGCTCGTGCCGCGAGTCCTGCCGCGCGTCGAAGCGGGCGTCATCGAGGGCCGACGCGACGTCGGCCGCCGACATCCCCGTCGCCCGGCGACGCACGACCCGCCGTCCGATGCGTGCGGGGTCGGCTGGCTCGCGGGGCGCCGCCACGCGAGCGGCGAGAGGCCGGCGGACACTGCGCCGGGTCCAGGGGGTGCTCATCAGGGCCTCGCATTCGGGGTGCGGAGTAAGGAGCGGGCCGCCGCCAGAGCGCTGTGCGGCGGCCCGTGAATAAGGTTTATAGCAGGCCCTGAATTCCGTGTGGTCAGAACTCGATCTCTATCGACCGGACGTGCGTGAAATCCGCTCGGAGCCCCTGGGCTCGGGAGCCCCATTCCGTGAAATAGGACTCGGTGATGGCCTCCGCGACGACCGGATGCAGGTCTTCCTCCGTCGCACCGGCTTCCTGCAGACGGAGGATCTCAGCGGCGTAGACGGGCGAGATCGACGTGCTGATGAACCGCTCGCGGCCGTCGTCCGAGCTCCCCGTGCACTCGAATCCGAAGTAGGCGTAGACCTCCACCTGCATACCGCCGGTCGTCGCCGCGCGCTCCCGCGCCTGTGCCCTGACCTGCGGTTGCCACTGGGATTCGGTCTCCTCCACCAGGGCCGCCTGGAGCCTCTTCTGAGGCTTCGTCTGCTGCCCGGCGCGGTAGCGCTGCACGGTACGGGGCGAGACGCCCAGCTGTTCGGCGAGGGCCTTCGTCGACCGCTTGGCCCGCGTGTAGAGGAATTCGATCTGAGCCTTCGCGGATTTCGGCGCGGGCCGGGTGAACACCTTGCGCTCCGCCCGCTTGAGGGCGTCCAGGAAGCTGTTGCGGCGCGGGGCCGGCTGCTGCTGCTCGTGATCGCTCATGTCTCCTAGGGATCACGGATCGCCTGTGGACAGATTCCGGGCACGGCGGCCCCAAGTCGTCTGCCAGCGCCGGGTGTTAGGAGGGCGCCGGGTGGGGGAGGTTTGCGGTGACAAGGGGAGGAACGCCGTGGGGAAGCGGAACGGGGCGCGCAAGGGCGCCCGGCGGTCGGGGAATCCGGCGCGCCGCGAGGAGGAGCGCTTGTTCTCGGGGAACGTGATGGGCGAGCGCATGTACGCCGCCACGTCCCCCAGGACCGGTGTCGCGGTGCAGCCAGGGGAGATCATCCCCGTGAGCGTCCCGGCGTTGCCGGACGGCGTGGTGGTCCGGGACGCGACGCCAGCCGACGCGTCCGCGTTGGAGCCCGTGATGCGGCTGGCCGACCCGGACAACCCCGATGGCTCCTGGCGGCAGCTTCCCACCGCGATCCGCCAGAGCCTCGACGCCGACAAGTACACCCGCGTCCGCGCGGTGCAGGAGGCCGAATCCGGCGCGCTGGTCGGCGGCACGATGGCGCTGCCGGCGGCGTGGGCGTTCACCCATCCCATGCTCTTGGGGTCACCCAACGCGCACATCATTGCTGGACTGGTCGCCACCCTGGACTCCCTCGCGGTGGTCGAAGCGTGGCGTGGCAAGGGCATCGCCCGCGCCCTGGTGGCCGACGTGG
The DNA here is from genome assembly GCF_002946835.1 of Streptomyces dengpaensis. Lineage (NCBI taxonomy): Bacteria > Bacillati > Actinomycetota > Actinomycetes > Kitasatosporales > Streptomycetaceae > Streptomyces > Streptomyces dengpaensis. The sequence continues at coordinate 68,250 of NZ_CP026654.1, read as the reverse complement.
AGCGCGCGGCCGGCGCCCACGAGCAGGGGAAGTTCGGCGCGGCCATCCTGTACGTCACGCACGAGCCGGAGCTGACGGACTTCTACGCCGGGCTCGGCTTCACCCTCTCCCCCGACGGCATCGGCATCCCCACGCCGCTGGGGTTCATCTGCCACGGTCCGATCAAGGGCTTCTGCTTCTCGGTGAAGCCGCTGCGCACCGGCGTTCAGATGCAGGACCTGCCCACTCCCTACGGGCGGCAGCTGGTCATCCGTGGCATCCTGCCCGGCCCGGCGCACTGAGCCGGTGCCCGGGCACACCGACCCCCCGAGCGGATACGCAAGCGAGCCCGGACCAATCGGTCCGGGCTCGCGGGCTGTTCGGGCAACGGCTTCTAAAGATCGAACTCCAAGTGCTCGATGTCCGTGAGGCGCACCTCCTCCAGCTGGCCGGCGCGGCGGCCGTTGTCCTGGAAGTACACCTCCTTGAGCGCTTCGGCCGCGATCTCCTTCAGCTGCTGCTCGGTGGCGCCGGACTCCTGGGCGTCGAAGAGGCGCGCGGCGTAGCGGGGCGGCAGGGCGATGGTCAGGTGCCGGATGCGGTCCTGGTCCGTGGACCCGATCGGCGCGGTGTAGCCCATGCGTGCGCGGGTGTCGATGACGATGCCGCCGGTGGTCGCCGCCTTCTCGCGGGCCTTCGCCCGGATCTGCGGCTGCCACCGTGCCTTCACTTCGCGCTCCAGGCGGGCGGCGAGGTCGGCGCGCGGCTTCTTGATCTGGTCCTTCACGTACCGCTCCACGGTGCGCTGGGAGACCCGCAGCATCTGAGCGACCGCCTTGGTGCCCCCCAACTGCTTGACCAGGTAGCGCATCTGCGGGCCCGCGCTCTTGGGCGCCGGGCGGGTGAACGCCTTCTGCACCGCGGCGTCCAGGCCGTCCCCGAACAGGCTCATCTCCTACCTACTCCCCGTTGTCGACGTTGGTGACGGTGCCGTCCTTGATGTACCGGGCCAGGTTGAGTTCCGGCGCGTTGAACTGCTCGCGGACGCCTTCGCCCCACAGCAGCTCCTGGGTGCCCTCCCACTTCACCAGGCCGGGGTTGATGCCGAGCTTGAAGCCGCCCGGCAGCGGCTTGCCGTCCTTGTAGGGCAGGAAGTCCAGCGGTGATTCGCCGTCGACCGCGTACACGACGCAGTCGGAGAGGATCGCCACCGGGTACTGCCCGGTGAACGCCGCATGCCTGACGATCTTGCGGTGGAGGTTGATCCGGGTACGGGAGATGACCGCCGCCCGGATGTCCGGCCGCCACGTCGGCCGGGACAGCGCCCGCCACGGCTCGCCGGACTTCCAGCCCTCGCCCCGGGGCCGCTCGCGCAGCTTGCCCAGGCCGCCCTTCACGGTGCCCTTGACCGCGTCCACGACGATCGCCAGCTCCGGGTCGCGCTGGCGCCAGCCGGACATCGCCGTCAGGAAGTCGGCCGGGTCCGTGTCCGCATGGACGCCGAGGTCGGCCATGGTGGCGAGGAAGGCGTCACGCAGGCGGTTGTACCAGGAGTCCAGGTAGCGGCCGGAGTCGTAACGCACCCACGCCTCGATGGGCGTGACGTCGTAGCCGAGCTCCACCGCGTACGCCACGGTCGGCGTCGCGTACCAGGCCGGACCCGTCGGACGCTCGCCCGACGGCGTGAAGGGGCTCGGCAGCAGACTGCCGTCCAGGTCCACCCACTTGTCCTTGCCGACCTTCACCCTCGACAGGTCCACATGGCTGAGGTCCACCAGCCACGCACCGGGCAGCTTCGCATCGAACACCGGCGCCTTCACCTGCGTCGGCGCACCGAGACCGACGGTCAACCCGTTGGCTCCGGCGGCGAACGCCATGTTCACGTCGATGCCCACCAGATGCCGACGGGTGTATTCGACGTCGGTGAACGGCCGCGCCCAGTCGTACGCCTCCTCGAACAGCTTCTCCGCCGGGGTCCGCGTGTGGAAGCGCGGCAGATCCTTCAGGACCGGGTGACCGTCGGGGACCTCGCACGGCGGCCAGTCCATCGGGTCGATCGCGTCCTTCCCCAGCGAGCCGGGGTTGTGCTCGGAGTGCCGCTTGCCGTCGGCATCCGGCTCCGAGGCGCGGGTCGGCGGGTGGAAGCCGGTCATCAGCTCCAGGCTGGTGACGGCGGTCGAACCGCGCGGCGTCATCACCCGGGACGCGTACACACCCAGGAGCCGGGCGAGGTCCGCCGGCGCCAACTGCCCGGCGTGGCCCCAGCTGCGGGGATCGAGCGCGTTCCACGACGGGATGCACAGCTGCACGCAGGCCCGCTCCGAACCGGTGGCCGGGCGGTAGATCCGCGCCCACGGCCCGAACCCGCGCTTCGTCAGCTGCCACTCCGCACGGACCAGCTGCTTGATGACCTTGTGGCCCTCCGGGATCCGCCCGGCGTGCCGCTCTTCCTCGGAGAGGGCGACCGGCAGGCCGTAGCGCTCCAGCGCGGACTCGGTGAGGACGATCAGCGGGTCGGCGTCCTTGCCCGGGCCGGACAGCTTCGGCTGACCGAGCAGGGCCTCCTTCAGCGTCCAGTCGACCAGGGACGGGAGGGACTTGGCGGGCACGTCCAGGACCAGGCCGCCGACGCAGTACGCGAAGGCCTGCCCGTCGGCGTCGACGTCCACGACGGCGAGCGGACCGTTGGTGAAGCGCGGATCGGCACCGGCCGGGGTGTTCGCCGGGGCCGCCTTCCTCGAGGCCGGGCGACGCGACGTCGACGACGTCGGCCTGGCGGCGGGCGCCGGACGCGACGCGGCGGCCGGAGCGGTGGCCGGACGGGACGGAGTGTTCTGTTCAGTCGTCATGGCCGCAGCCTCGGGGGCTGGACCTGTGGACAGAGTCCGCGCTTCCGGCGCCGGGGCGGGAGCACTCGCGAACGTCGCGGGAACGGCCGTGTCCTGGGCGGGTGTTGGGGCGTTGGCATCAGCGGGGTAGAGCTCCGCGAGGTGCTTGAGCAGACGGGCGTATGCCTCACGCTCCTTGCCCCGCGGCTCGGTCGCCTTGGTGCTGGACTCCCAGCCGCTGACGGTCGCCCGGCGCACCTCCAGTGCGGTCGCGACCTCATCCAGGGTCAGGCCGTGCGCGGTACGCAGCCGCTTGCGCTCCGCCGGTGGCGGCAGCGGGGACCGGGACGCAACCAGTGCGTCGACTCGGTCGAACAACTCGGACATGGAACACCTCCTGTCTCTCAAGTATAGCGTGAACCGTACGGATCGCGTACCAAATGCGTACGGATCGCGAACATAGCCTATTTGATCATGCCGCTACGGGGGCAACCGCCCCCGGCAGGTCAGGCCCGTACGAGACGGCCGGCTGCGGCGACGAATGCGTTGTGCGCGGCCCGGGCGAGGTCGCCCCGCTGGTCGCGGTCGGCCCGGTCGGGGGCCTCGTGCAGGGTGAAGGTGACGTCGACGACGCGGGCGGCGAGCTCCAGGACGTGCGGGTCGTCGGTCATCAGCTGGAGCTCGGTCAGGGCCTCGCCCACGGCGGTGCGCGCTTCCAGCGCGGCCTGTTTCGCCGCCGCCTGCTCCGCCTCGGACGCGTCGGCCTCCCGCAATACGGAGCGATCACCCTGCAGACGGCGCATCGCGGCGAGCCGGGCGAGGAAGCGGACGAACACCTGACGCAGTTCCGCGCGCTGCTGCGCCTGCTGGGCAACCCCGTCACGGCGGGCGGCGGACCGCTCCTGCAGACGGAAACCCAGCACGGTCGCCAGTAGTGCGATCACGGCGGCGACGGCGGAAGAGGCGAGTTCCATGGTCATGTCTCCCTGGTCCGGGGCGAGTTGGTCGGTCGAACGGCGAACCCCCGGCGCGCGGCCGGGGGTTCGCCGTTCGGGGCTACCAGGAGCTCGGGGCGTACTTCTCGATCAGGTCCGTCAGCCACTCGGGCGTGGCCTCCAGGTCGAAGGGGTTCGTGCTGCGCAGCGTGATGCTGGCCGCGTCCATGTCGACGACCTTGTTCGGCAGGACGCGGTAGCCGGAGACGGCGGCCTCCCAGGTGTGCTCCGAGGCGCCGGCCTCCAGGCGGTACGTGATCCACACGCTGTACGGGGCGATCGTCGTGAAGTGGTCGCTCAGGTGCGGCCGGTCGGCGAGGTGCAGGATCTCGGTGCGCTGCTGGGCGAGCCGCTCGGCAGGCGGGGCCTCGGACCGGACCCGGGCCGCGGTGGTCACGCGGGTGGCGAGTTCGCAGAAGAACCTGTCCTGCGCGCGGCCGGTCTTCACGCCGGCCGCCACCAGGTCGCCCAGGAACTGGCAGAACGCCCAGGGAGTGAGGTTCTGCACGTACTCCAGGGCCGCGCCGGTGGCCTTCTCCAGGTAGATGAACCGGTGCCACGCGCAGGCGGCGCTGTAGCCGGCCGCGACAGCGTCGTCGCTCTCCAGCGGAACCTGGCCCTGGACGCGCTCGCGGGCACGGCGGATGAGCTGGTCGGCACGACGGTGCTGGTCACGGCCCTGGTGGAAGCGGGGCATGTCGGGGGTCACCCCGAGCAGATCCCGCAGCAGGTTCGCGAAGGCCTCAGCGGTCTCCCGGTCGGCGGTGCGGGCCGCCTCGTTGGCGCGGTGGGTGATGGTGGGCTGTGTCATGAATCCTCCCTGATCCTGGGTGGTTAACCACCTTCAATGTGACACACCCTTGACGGGTGGTCAACCACCCGGGGAAGATTCCCTCATGGCCAATCAGCACAAGGAGAAACTGCGCGGCGTACGCGGCGTCGACGACCAGCTGTGGAAGGACTTCGAGACCGCCACCGCGCGCAAGAGCACCGACCGCTCCGCCGAACTGCGCCGCTACATCGAGTGGTACGTCGGCCGACCTGACACCGACTTTCCCGAACGCCCCGAGCTGGCTGCGGCGCCGCCCACCGACGTCGACCAGCTCACGGAGGACAGGTAGTCATGGCTGAGCAAGACGAGAACGACTGGCTGCCTCCGGACGCCACACCGGTGCTGCCTCCGAACGCGCCCCCGGGCACGGTGCGGGTGGCCACCGGCTCCATGGCCCGGTTCGTGAACGCCGAGGAGGCGCGGGACTTCGGCATCTCCACCGAGCGGCACTGCCTGGTGGTTGAGCAGGTCTTCTACGACGCCGAGGACGACGTCCTGCAGCACACGGTGACCGTCAACTACAGCGGCCACCCGCACGAGATCCGGTACCAGCCCAGGCCCGAGGACGTCGCTCAGCGCGAGTAGCCGATCCCGTCCCGCTGCCTTCGGTCAGCTGGTGACGTGCACGGTGACGTACAGGTCCCCGGGCGCCCCTCCGTGCTGTCCCGGGGCGCCCAGTTCCCTGAGCCGGACCTTCTGCCCGTCCTTGACGCCAGCGGGGATACGGACCTTGAGGGTGCGCTGATCGCGGACGATCCGGCCCTCCCCCTTGCACGCGGTACAGGCCAGCACCCTCGTCTCGTCCCCTCGGGGGGCGCAGGCGAGGCAGGTCTCGCGGGCGGTCAGGCGCAGCGGGATGACCGCACCGGCGGTGGCTTCGTCCGGGTGGAGGTGGACCTCGGACGTGATGTCGGCTCCGCGGCTGGACGGAGGCGCGCTGATGGGCCGGGTGTCACCGAAGTAGCTGTCGTTGATCTCTTCGAGGAGGTCATAGACCTCATCCGCGCTGTCCGGCCGCTGGGCGGGGTTCTTGGCCAGGAGGCGGCTGACCAGCCGTTCCAGTTCCACAGGGGCGTCCGGGCGCAGGGTGCGCAGCAGGGCGGGCGGCTCTTTGAGGTGCTGGTTGATCAGCTGCCAGGACGTGCCGGTGAAAGGCCGGCGGCCGGTGACCGCCTCGAAGAGCACGCATCCGAGTGAGTACAGGTCGGAGCGGTGGTCGAAGGAGCCGGACAGCGCCTCGGGCGCCATGTAGGCGGGGGTGCCGATCAGGACGCCGGTGGTGGTGATGTCGTGCCGTGCGTCGTTGCTCCCCTTGGTGATGCCGAAGTCCACGACCGTTGCCTCGCCGTCGTCCCGGACCATGATGTTGGACGGCTTGATGTCCCGGTGGGTGAGGCCCGCCTCGTGCGCGGCGTCCAGGGCGTCGGCGACACACGACGCCGCGTACAGGGCCGTCGGCAGGGGCAGTTGGCCGGCCTCGAGGACGGCGCTGAGGGACTTGCCGGGGAGCAGCTGCATCACCAGGTACGCGTACGGCCGTCCGTGGCGTACGGCGGAGCCGAAGTCGTGCACGGTGACGATGTGCGGATGGGACAGGCCGCCGGCGACCGCGGCCTCGCGGGCGAACCGGGCCACCTGCCGGTCGTGGTCCGTGCTGCCGTCGCTGGTGAGGACCTTGACCGCCACCAGGCGGTCGACCCTCGGGTCGTGTGCTCGCCAGACCTGCCCGAACCCGCCCGCGCCGACTGGCTCGATCAGCCGGTAGCGGCCGTCCAGCACGGTCCCTGCTTGCACGGCTCCCCCTTCTCGGTGCGCAACGCGACGCACGGTGTACCAGTCGTGTACCCGTAACGCTACGCCGGGACAACCACCAGTAACAGGGGGTTCTGATCTACGAGTTGGGCTCAGGCCGTGGTCCGCAGCGAAGCCGACTCCGGGGCGTCGGCCGACGTCCCGGACTTCCGGGCCGCGCGCTCTTGCCGGGCCCGGCGCAGGGCGGCGGCCTCGGTCGCTGCGGCCTGGCGGCGGCGCTGGGCACGGGCCATCTCGATCGTGGCTGGCGCGTCGTCCGGCGGCTCGGGGAAGGCACGCTGGCTGAGCGCACGCATCGCGCGGGTCTGCCGGGCGACTGCCTCCGCGATGCCCGGGTCGATGCGGCTGGGGGGCGCGGCGGTCTGGTGGGCGGCGAGGGCCTGGTGGTAGCCCGCGGATGCCGTCTCCCGGGTCTTCACCGGCGCCTCGGACGTCGCCGCTGCCGCCGGGGCGGGCTGCGCCGTACGGGGTGCGGGGGCGGCGCCGGAGGGCAGGACGCGGATGGTGTGCACGGCGTCGGTGCCGACCGCGTTGTTCGCCGTGGCGATGATCCGGGCGGTGATGAGCCGGAGCTGGGTGGCGTAGGCGGGCGAGTCGGGGCGCAGGTCCAGCTGCCGGGCCGCCGGGTTGTAGGCGACGGCACTGACGTGGCTGGGCAGCTTCGGGGAGATGGCGGCCGCGATGTCGGGCCAGCGGTCCATGACGGTGCCGCCCGCGGCCGGAACCTCCCAGGCCCGGTCGGCCATCAAGCCCTGGAGAACCGCTGCGAACCCGCTCGGCTCCCGGCCGTCGCGCCGTACGGCTGTCTGCTGGCGGCGGCGCGGGGCGCGGGCCTCGCTGTCGCCGCGCTTCTTGGCGGCCTCCCTGGCCTGGCGCAGGGCGACCCGGGCGAGGTCGACGCCGGACACCTCCGGCGTGTTGGTGCTGGTCTGCTCGGTGGGGTTGATCGTCTCGGTCATGTGGGCCTCCTACCGGTGTCGGATGGTTGTCAGCGAGCTGTTGGCGAGGCGTTCGATCCGGCGGGCGGTGCGCATCAGTTCCTCGCCGAAGATCCGCAGCGCCGTCTCCTTGTCGAAGCCGTCGATCAGCGTCGTCTCGCCCTGCATCAGCTCGCCCTCGGCTGTGGCGATCAGCGCGGCGAGCTCTTCGCCGCCAAGCTCCAGTCCCGCGTCCTGGCCGTCGACGGCGTGGTCCTGGTCCTGGTGGCGGCCGCCGTGCTCCATTTCCCTGACCTGGGCGATAGCGGCCTCGACCTCGAGCTGGACGGAGCGGCTGACCGGGGCCCGCCAGTCGCCGTCGTACCGCTCGGTGCGGGCGCGGACCTGCCGGATGCGGTCACGCCGGGCGGCCTCCTGGGCGCCGCGCCACTGCTCGATGGCGTCGGCACGCTTGGCGGGGGTGTCCAGGACCGTCACCGCGTTGGCGAGCAGCACGGCGAGCAGGCCGGAGCCCCGACGGACGTGGGCCGCCTCGCCGCGGAAGTGCAGCCAGGCCTTCACGTCGGTCACGGTCCATCCGGCATCAGCGACGCTGCGGGCTACCCAGGCGATCCGGGGCACCGAGCAGCCGCGCAGCCAGTCCAGCTCCTGGGTGAGCTCGCGGGCCAGCTGGTAGCGGCGGCCGACTGTGTTCAGCTTCCGGCGACCGCCGGCCTTGGACTTCTTCGGGGTGGGGGACTTGCTGACCCCGCTTGCGAGCTTGCTCTCAGGGGGGAGAGAAGTAGTACCGGCAGTCGAAAGCGCTGAGGTACCGACCTGCATTGGGGTGCAACGGACCTCATCCGAAACAGCCGTCACAACCCCCTGGTCAGCACCCTTCCGGGCACCCCTCGCAGGGGCCTTCGACGACGTCTTCGAGCGCGGCTTGCGGACCTTCCGGGCGGCCTTCTTCGCCAGCTTGGCCATCAGCTCCCGGCCGGCCTCCGCGATCCCGGTCACCGCACGCGTGTACGCGGGCGCCTTCTCATCCCGCAGCACCGTGCGGATCCCCAGCGCGGCGTCGAACTCGGTCGGGATCATCCGCGCGAACTCGCTCGCCTGCGCCGTCTCGCCGGACACCCGGGTCCCGCGCACGATGTACGCGAGCAGCCCAGCCTCCCGCAGCATCCCCAGGTGGTACTCCACCGACCGCTCGGACAGGCCGGTGCGGCGCACCAGGTACTCGATGCCCGGACGGCACGGGAACAGCTGCGCGAGCTCCTGGGCGACGCGCACGGTCGTCGGCCCGAATGAGCGCGGCCCGTGCGACCGGTACCGCCGCGGCCGGTACAGCCCGGACCCGGCGACCCAGTGGACCGCCTGCATCCACGAGTAGCCGTCCAGCGCGATCCGGCCCGTCGACGTCGACAGCCACTGCGACGCCTCCGGCACGTACAACGCGGGCAACACGGAGACCGCGACGTCGTCGACCGACGAACGCGCAGTGGGAATCGTCGCGGCGGCCGGTGCCGCCACGGCGCTCATCGGGCACCCCGAAGGGACGTCAGGACATGATCCATCCGGCGACCATGGACCAGGTCACCTGTGGATAGATTCCGGCGAGCAGCAGCAGGCCTGTGGATGACGGTTCCGGATGCGGGCGCGACGGGAGCCGGGACAGAGAGGTGCACACCTTCTACGGGTGTCGAAATCGAGTTCCGTGTGACACCGGACGTGCGTGAGATCGCAAAGCTGCCCCGAAGAGCGGGATGTACCGGGCGAATCGGGCTGTGAGATTGAGCCAGACCGGACGCCACGGGCGCGCAAAAACGCATGAAACAGGCATAAGCGGGCTGGCGAAAGCCCGCGCGGTCGTGCAGAATGACGACGTCCTCCTTCTAGGAAGGTGGGCATGACGAAGCCCCCCTCGTGGTGCTTTGTGGTTCGGCTAGAACCAGAGATCGAACTGTTCGGCCGGGTGCGAACCGGACGGACAATCCCTTCGGAGGGCGTGCGAAACCTTCCGGAGACAGATGGGGCGTCAGCCGGGGTGATTGCGAGTCACCTGGGTAGCTGAGCGTCCCGGCGGCGAAGCCGCCCCAGACCTAGGTCATCTCAACCCCCTCTGCGGAGGGCTGGTCGGGGTGCGCGGGAACGCGAGAAAACCCCGCTGACGTGCATCGCGAGTGATCGCGGATGCGGCGGGGATCTTGTGTGCGGGCGAAGGCCCACGGGTACAGTGGTGCCATGAACACCGAGGACCTCCAATCAGGTTCTCTACACCCCCGGTGCTTGCCAAAGCGCCGGGGTTTTCCATATTCAGATAGATCTTGATCGCAGCCACCTTACCCCGTTGATCACGCTTCGCGTAGAGGGGGGCGTGGGCGAGTCGGCGAGGCGTGTGTGAGAGGGGCATCTCGCGGTGCTGGAACGTGGGCTGACGGTGGCTCAGGGCAAGATGAGCGGCATGCCTGACTCCCCTGTGGACATCCTTCCGGCCACATACGCGACGGCCGCGCAGCAGCGCGCGTACGTCGCCGCCATGGAGAAGGTCCGCGCAGCCCGGAAGCCCGGCGATCCCGTTCGCGTCTACGTCTGCGCCTCGCCGCACATCGCGCGACGCCCGCAGTGGGACGAACGGCTCGCGAAGATCCGCCACAGGCTCCCCGGTGTGGAGCTGCTGCAGTTCGACGACGTCTTCACCCCGGAGAACTACGCGCAGAAGTGGAAGGAGCTGGCGCCGACCTTCGACGGCCTGGTCGTCGTCGGCCCCACCAAGCGCGGCGCGAACGGCCACGTCTACCTTCTGGGTGAAGTCGCCCGCCTCGAGGTCATCGACATCGTCAAGACCGGCAAGCCGGTCCTTCTGCACGCCCGTCGATACGGCCTCATCCCGTTCGTCGACTGCAAGATCCACCGTGTCGGCACGCCCGAGCGACTCCGTACGAAGGTCACTGCCCCGGCCGGCTGGGACCCGAAGGACTACGAGCCGACCCTCCAGGCCGCCCTCCGTGCACTGCGGCCACGCCGCACCGACGCGGAGAAGACGTACGACGACGCTCCCCGGCATCTGGCCCATCCGTTCGCCGCACCTCCCCGATGACGTCTTCGGCCCGTTGTCGTCTACGAACGCGCAGGTCGCGCTCGTGGTGCCCATGATCCGAACAGACTTTTCCGGATTCGCCAAGAGGGTTATGCCGGATTCGCCGGATCTCCCGTCCAGCGGGCAACTTTCCCAGTTGGCCGCCCGCCTGACGGGAAGCAGAGGACCAGAACAGCATTCACGATCAACGCCCGATGCACCAGGAAGAGGGGCTTCCGGTAGGAACGTACAAGCGCTCTGGCCGATCCCGCCTGGAGGCCGCAGAGCCGATACGTCGGACCGTCGGCTTGATGTCACTGGCCACCCCGAAGCTCGCGAAGGTGAGCGACGAAAGCCTGCGCCTCGGAGGCGTGCGCGTAGCGGGACTGGAGAGCCTGCCCGAGATCGGCGGCCACCATCGCGAGCGACGGCAAGGACTTCCGGTCGCCGGCGAGTGCCTTCTCCCCGTACGCGAGCGCTGTGTCGAGATCGCCCTCACGGGCCGCGACGACACCGAGGGTCACTCGCGCCTCCGCGTTCCGCATGGGTGAGCGTTCCGTACCGTCGAAGTCCGTCCCGGCCCGGATCACCTCGTTGGCCAGCTGCTCCGCGAGCCGGTTCTCGCCCGACTTCCTCAGCGCGTCCATGCGGTAGAAGTCGTACTTGCCCGGGTCGACGACGAAGTGGTTCTCGATGTTCTCCGGGTACGGGAGACGCTCCAGGAGCTGCCGCCCCTGATCGAGCGCGACCTCCGTCTGAGATCGGTCCCCCAGCCGCGCCCATGCCTTGGCCTTCTGTGCATACAGCTGCGCGGCGACGCTCTCGTTCGGCGCGACTGAGATGCCGGCGTCCGCGGCGGCGATGACACCGCGGTAGTCGCCCCGCGTCAGCGCGAACCAGGCACGCATCTCGTGCGCCCAGCCCTGCACGCTCAGCTCCCCCGACTCCTGACCGAGCATCAGCGCGGCCTGACGGGTGGCTTCGGCATCGCGCGGCCGGCCGGAGTCGTACTCGACACAGCCGACCAGGAGCGAGAGCTTCCCAGCAAGGGCAATGATCTCGCGGTGCTGCGCCAGGCTCACCCGCTGGTGCTGGAGGCCAACGACCCGCGCCAGCCAGGCCTTTCCTTCCAGGAGCAACTGGTCGGCCGGCATGTACGCGTACTCGCAGCACAGCCGATCGGCCGTGATCCTTAGCGCGTCCAACGTCGCCACGTCCACATCGGACGCACGCAGCCGGGCGATGATGTCCACGGTGTCCATACCGCTGACCTGCAAGATCTCAGATCGCCCATCACGGCGGCTCTTCTCGGGGAAGAACGCGCCCGTGGTCGTGCCGAAGGTCTGAGCGATCACCGACCGATACTTCGACGGCTGAGCCTCGCCGGCCTCCCACCGCTTCCACTGGCGCAACAGGTCCTGCTCGCTCACGGCCTGGTCCTCGGGGAGGCGGGCCATCATGGCGCGCACCGCGTCGGGCTGCGACCACTCCCGCGCAAGCCGCTCCTCAACCATCCGACGTGCCCAGTCCGGACGCTCGTCAGCAGTCATCGCCGATCCCCTTCCCCGTACGGTCCTGCGGCGCAGCCTGTGCCCCGACAGGGTGATGCTCACGGAGCGGAAGCCGGCCCTTCTGCGGCCGAGCATGGCACGGCCCCTTGATCGCGCGGAGGTGACAAGTGGGGGTGACATTCCGAATGTCACCCCCTGATGTCACTTTCCGTAGCGACATCAACCGAGCACGGTCATGGTCAAGAAGTGCTCGGTGATGCACGTGGGAGGTAGAGGTCAATGGAGGCCGCCATCAGTGGACGGACGCGTACGGCGAAGTTCGGCCAGCAGGCTCTCGGGATGGCCGTCGTAGACGATGTGCGGTTCGTCGGCGGTCGGCGGGTGGAATCGGCCTGCGAACCTCAGCAGGTCTTCCTCGCTGAATTCGATCGCATTTGGGTCGACCAGCGATTGGGTGTTGCGCTCCCGGATCCTCTCCCAGCGCACCTCGTGGGGCACGGGCAGGTAGACGAGAACGGGTACGCCGCCAGCTTCCATGGCGGTCGCCGCCCATTGGGCGCGTTCCTCCGGAGTCCAGAATCCGTGGTCGACCACGGTGTCGCGGCCGGATTGCAGCGACTCCTGGAGTTCCAGGGCAATGTCTTTGAGGACGGGCGCCTCCCGGACGCGGAACTCGCCGCGCGGGAAGTCCCTTCCGTAGTGGCCATAGCGGCGGAACATCTCCTCATCCGGGCAGAGACGCCGGAAGCCAGCCTGCTCCAGAGTCAGAGCGAGGGCCGTCTTGCCAGCGCCAGGCATCGCCGACATGAGGATGGCGCGAGGCGCGGGCCCCGGACGACCGGCCAGGGCTGCAGAGATGCGGCGGATCTCGAATCGTCCTTCCAAGGTCAGAATGTCGGACGCCTCGGCTCGCAGGAGGCTACCGAGGCGGGTCTCAAGGCAGTGGACGACGTCGTCGTCCAGGAGAACGGTGTCGCGGCTGGTCACCGCTCCTCCTCCGAGGTGAAGCGGCGTGTACGGCCCGGAGCACCCAAGTCGACCCCGAACTCCAGCACCTCGCCGTCGGCGTCCAAGAATCTCGCGGTCAGCACCAGGATCGCCGCGACCGTACCGGTCTCCAGCTCCAGGAGCTCGAGGTCCTGCGCGGTGGCGATGCGAGCGCCTTCCTCATGCATACGCCGCGCCACCTGCCGTCCGGTGGCCCGGGCAATCAGGTCCAGCGACAGCCCGCCCTTGAGGCGCACACTCTCCGCCAACTCGGGCAACACCTGCGCGAATTCGGCCGGGATCCAGGAGGTCGAATGAGCGACGATGCCATGCGCATCCCGGTAGACACGGCTTCGGCGGATCACGTCGTCACCAGGAGCGATGCCCAGCACGCTTGCGATGTCGTCGGGAGCGGCGACTATGCCGGCTGTGTGCCCGCTCGACTTCTCGCCGGTGCCCCACGTCGACTGCGTCTTGGTGCTGCGGTCGTGGCGGTCGGAGCCGGTGGAGAGCGAAACGGGGAGTCCCAGAACCTCGGTGCCAACTCCCTTGATGCCCCGAACGAGTTGCTCATCACGCAGCAGTTTCATCGCCCGGTCGGCCGTGGCCGTGCTGACACCCCACTCGGCTGCCAGGGCACTGATGCTCGGCAGCAGGACGCCCCGCGCGAGCTCCCCGGAGCTGATGAGGTCGCGGTAGTGACTCGCGATGCGCGTATACGGCGGCCGGTTGTCGGCTCGCGGTGGCTCGGGCATTTCGCCTCCTTCGGTCGCTTCTTGGCCTGAGGGTACCTCACCATACTGCTTGACACCTGAGGATACCTCAGGCAACCTGAGGTAAGTAAGACGCGGTGATCCTCTGGGAGCACCGCAAAAGCAAGACCGCAGTAGTCGTCCGCCCCTCGGGGCGGCCGGAGTAGTCCTCAGCTCGCTGAGGGCGCGAGAGCACCATCGAACTCCTCCGGAGCCTGACGGCCGCGACGACTGTGTGCACGTCGCAGCGCTGTGCGCTGTCTGTCCTACGGGACGCCGGCCTCGTGCCGTGCGGCCCGGAGGGCAGAGAGAGCATCGCGACGCGCTCCCTGCCACTCCGTCCATAAGGAGTCCAGATGTCAGCTTCGACCCTTGAGCGCACCGCCCGCCCCCGCCGGAGCCGGACCCGCTCCCGCACCGTCAACGCCCGCCCGGCGCTCGTCATCTCCACCCTCAAGCCTCACCAGGTCGATCTGCGTCCGGCCTGCGCGTCGCTGATCTGCCCCGACTGCAAGACGTGGGTGCCGATCAGCGGCCTCCAGACCAAGAGGCCCAAGGTGGTGCCGCACGACACGGGCCTGGCGGGCAAGGACGCGGCCGTCCGCTGCCGCCTGGGCAGCAACCGCCTGGTCACCGTCGACATGACGGTCAAGAAGTGGCAGGAGCGCCTGGAGGACGGCAACTCGGAGACCGTTCACCGCCGCAAGACCACCGTGCTGCGGAAGCCGAAGGTCGCGCTGGCCCCGGCCGTCAGCCAGATCGCCGCGCAGAAGCAGACGGCGCCGACGGATGACGAGCCCGGTGACGGTCGGGCGCTGTGGCTGCTGCGGGAGATGAAGTGGGCGTCGACGGAGACGGCGGTACGCGACGCCGACACCCGGCGCGCGCAGCTGCCCGCCGGTGACGCCCCGCTGGGCAGCCCGCTGGTCCCGCTGACCACGCTTCACCCCAAGCGCCCCGCGCGCTGAACCGCCACGCACGAACGACCACGGCCCCGGCCATCCCGTACGCGGGAAGGCCGGGGCCGTGGCTGCTCGTACGGACCAGCCGAGTCGAACAGCAACATGAAGGGGACAGCCGCATGAAGCTGCCGTTTGTACGACGCACAACCGCCGACGCGTTACGCGACAAGCTCACCCGTGCCGAGGAGGAAGTCGTCGCCCAGGCCGCGAGCGTTGAGGCGAAGGACGGCGAGGTACAGCGCCTGACCGGCGAACTGAATGTCGCTCGTCTCGCCCGGAAGGCGGCGCAGGAGGCGTACAAGGTCGCAGACTCCCGGGCGACGCGTGCCGAGGAGCGGGTTGCCGAGCTGGAGGCCCGCCCTCGGATGGTCCAGGAGCAGCCGGATGCGGGTGAGGCCGGTAAGGCCGGGCCTGGGCCGGAGGACAGGGCCTACGCCTTCACCGTTCTCAACCGCGCGCTTCCGCAGTTCGCCGACATCGTCACGCAGAACGGCGGTGCCCTCCCGGACGAAAACTACGAGGCGCTGTCGATCTACGTGAACGGTGCCTCGATGTACTACGGCCTCAGCGACGCAGAGGTTGAGGAGGTCGGAGTCCGGCACGGCATTCCCGCGCCGATCCTCCAGAAGGCGAAGGGCTTCGTGTCCCGCGCTCTTCCGGCCGGCGCCGTCTGACCAGCGTCGCACGATCGACCACGGCCCCGGCCGACCCGATTACCTCGGGTCGGCCGGGGCCGTGGCTGCTCGTACGGCAGCCAGAACGGCGACAGCCCCAGGGACTAGGGATCCCGGGGGCTGTCCAGGACCTGTCTGGAGGACCTGATGCAGAACAGCATGGCACGCTCCGCGCTGAAGCCGCGGGCCGGGATCATCGACGACATCGAGGAAGAGGACGAAGCCGAGGGCTACGAGCCCGAGGACGCCGTCCGCGTCGACGTCGTCCTGGTGCTCCTGCCCAACACCGCCCCGGCGCTTGCCGGTTGGGAGGTGGCGGCGTGATCACCAGCCTGACTGACGCGGAGCGCGCGGAGCTCTCGCGGAAGAACGCGGAGCAGAACAAGCGGTCGGAGGACAACCGCCGATGACCGCCCGTCAGACGGATGACCTGTACGTCCGCTACATGAAGGCGTTCCAGGACTCCACCGAGCACACCACCAACTGCGAGGCCTGCCAGGACGGTCAGGAGTGCGTGGGCGGGGCGCCGATCCACGAGCGCTTCGCCCGGCTCCAGGACGCCTACCAGGCCCGGCAGAAGCAGCAGCGCCGCTGACCTCCGGCATTGCCCGTCGTCTCCGCCCTCACCGGGCGGGGCCGGCGGAGAGCGTCGGGATGTCACCCCGCTCTGGCCGTCCGGCCGTCGCTAGAACGCACACAGCCCCAGGGTGGCCGCCCTGGGGCTGTCTCGTACACAACAACGGACCTTCTGGGAGGCCCTGATGAACCGCTCTTCCATCGTACGCACCGCCCAGTCCCCCTCCGCCGACCTGCCGGTCAACAGCAACTGGCGGGCCCGGGGCGCTTGCGCCCAGGAGGACCCCGAGCTGTTCTTCCCCATCGGCAACACCGGCCCGGCGCTGCTCCAGATTGATGAGGCCAAGGCGGTCTGCCGCAGGTGCCCCGTGTTGGAGACGTGCGCCGCCTGGACGCTGGAGACCGGCCAGACGCACGGCGTGTCGGGCGGCATGAGCGAGAACGAGCGCCGCCGCATCAAGCGCCGTGAGGCCCGCGACCGCCAGCGCGCCCGCAACGCCTCCGCCTGATCCGTTCTGGCGGCTGCCTGATCCGCCCGTCCCGGCCGCCGCACCACGGCGGCCGGGACGGGCGGTGACGGGGAGCCGGACAGCCCGGACCGACAGCCCAGGGAGGCCCTGATGGGCACGACGACCACCCAGCTCGACACCGCGACGACCGCCACCGGCACCACCCGGCTGCCGGACTCGCTGTGCACGCACACCCCGAAGTGCCCGTCGGCCGACAGCCCGGCGGCGGAGGCCGCCCGCGTCGTGGCCGGCCACCCGGAGCAGGGCTGGAGCCTGCTGTGCAACGACGTCGTGGTTTTCGACGACACCGGCGAGCTGCTCCCCGACGGCCGGGTCATCGACCCGCACCGTCCCCTCGCGATCACGGCCTGACGACTGCCTGATCCGCTCGCACCGACCGCCGCACCACGGCGGGCCGGGTCGGGCGGTGACGGGGAGTCGGACAGTCCCTTTCGCTCCCGCCCGGCGGGAGCCACGGACAGTTTCGATCCCGCCCCCCAGCACTCCCCCGGACCCGCCGCCCGCACCACGGGCGACGGCTTTTCAGCACGGCCCGCTCCGGGAAGGCAACGGCCCCTCGGGGCCGATTTCGGCTCCGCCGACCGCCGTTTCGGGAGCAGCCGCCCGCGTTTCGGGAGCGGCCCCCACCGTTTCGCCCACCCCCTGAACGACCCCCTCCGGAGGCCCTCATGACGATCACCGACATGCCGCAGACTGCGGCACCCGACACCCCTGTTTCGAGGACGCCGACCGCCGTTTCGGACGCACCCGAGTTCGTTTCGGGAGCGGCCGGGGGCGTTTCGGAGACACGGAAGCGGAACCGGATCAAGCCCAAGCGGGACCGCTTCACGGCCGCCCTGCCGTACGTCGCAGCGGTCTTCGGCACGCTGGTCGGCGCCATCGGCTTCGCTATGTCGTACGACACCCTCGCCAAAGTTGCTTTGAGCTGGGGATTCAGCGAGGGCCTCGCGCCCTGGTTCCCGATCGGCGTGGACGCTTCGATCCTGGCGTTCCTGGCCCTGGACCTGTACCTGATCCTCAAGGGCATCCCGTGGCCGGTGCTGCGGATGGCCGCGCACGGCATGACTGGCGCCACCGTGTGGTTCAACGCGTCCTCGCAGGGGGCGGTCGGCAACGACCCGGTCCAGTCCGCCTCGCACGGCGTCATGCCGGTCCTCTTCGTGATCGGCGTGGAGGCGGCACGGCGGCTGTTCATCAAGAAGGCGCAGCTCGAAGCGGGTACGCACGCCGACCGCATCCCGCTGCACCGTTGGATCCTCGCCCCGCTGGCGACCCCGAAGTTCTACCGCCGGATGAGGCTGTACGGGGTCACCTCCTACCCGGAGATGATCCGCCGTCAGCAGGACCTCACCGCCTACGAGCAGTGGCTCAAGCGCAAGTACAAGGGCGACCTGAACAAGGCGTCCGAGGATGAGCGGCTGCCGATGAAGATGGCCGCCTACGGCTACACCGTCGCGCAGGCCCTCGCGATGCCTGAGCAGCAGGAACGCCAGGCTGAGGAGCGGGCGGAGGAAGCCGAGCGCCGGCACCTGGACGCGGAGACGCGGCGGGAGGTCGCGCAGAAGAAGGCCGAAGCCGACCGGCTGGAGGCAGGCGGCGAACTCGAAGCCGTCCGCGCCCGGGTGGAAGGCACGACCGCTCAGGCCCGCGCCTACGCCCGAGCCCAGGCCAGCGCCGCAGAGCGGGCCGCTGAGCTGGAGGAGAAGGCGCTGGAAACCGCCCTGGTCGCCGAAGCCCGCGCCCGTGAGGCGGAGGCGGAGCGCAAGGAAGCCCAGGAGCGCCGCACGGCGGCTGCCGCCGACCTGGAAACGGCCGAACTGGAGCGGCGCGCGGCGGAGAAGCGGAAGGCAGCGGCGGAGGCCGACCGGGTCGCCGCGGCGGAGGCACAGGCGATCGAGACGGCGGAGATCGCTGAGGCTCGCGAGCGTGCTGCCGAAGCCGATCGGCGTGCTGCCGAAACGGAGATGGCCGCTGCCGAAACGCGCCGCCGCGCTGCCGAAGCCGACCGGCTGGCGGCGCAGGAGAACGACCGCAGGGCGGCTGCTGACGCCAACGTCCAGGCCGCCCGGCTGCGCGAGGCCGAAACGGAGATGGCTGCTGCCGAAACGCGGCTCGCCGTCGCCGAAGTCGAGCGGCGCGCGGTCGAAATGGAAGACGAGGCGAAGCTCACCTCGCGCGAGCGGGCGGTCCGCAAGGTCGCGCGCATGGCGCTCGCGGCCGGCCTGGTGACGGTCGGCCTGGGCACGGACGAAATCCACCCCGCGCTGTCCCGGGTGGTCTCGATCGCCGACGTCCAGCGCGAGACGGCGGTGTCCTCCACGGACACGGCCTCGAAGTACCGCCAGGAGGCGGCCGAACTGCTCGCCAGCGGCTACCGCCCCGGGCAGTGACCTGCACGAACCGCTGTTTCGACGGTTCCACCGGCCCCCGAGCTGCTGCTGACAACTCGGGGACGCGGTGAAGGCGCCGAAACGCCGCCCCAAGCCTCCCCCGATCCGGATCGCACCACCCTGTAAAGGAGCAAAACCCTGATGAGCGAGACGAGGAAGCCCAACAAAGGCGTGTGGACGCCTGACCTGCTTGCGGAAGGCCCGGAGAAGCGACGCGTGTTCATCGAGCAGCGCCGGCAGTACCTCGCCCCCCTGCTCGCAGAGTCGAAGGCCCTGCTCGCCGAGATCGAGGCCGACCTGAAAGAGGCCGACAAGCTGCCCGGTGACCTGCCGTTTCAGGCGAAACTGCGGGCGCACCACACGGTCCGGCCGCTCGAGAAGGTCGTCGCCGACCTCGAGGACGTGATCGTCCAGCTCACCACGTACAGCGCGCGGTACCGGCGCAGCTACGAGGAACTGCCCGAGAAGCGGGCCGAGAAGGAAGCCGAGCGGCAGCGCCTGAAAGAGCTGAAGGCCGGCGGCGGGCAGCCGCAGATCGACGCACCTGCGCCGAAAGCGGAACCCGCTGAGGACCCGCACCCGTTCTTCGCGCACCTCAACAAGGGCGCGTGATGCCGGGCAAAGATCCCGCGCGGACGAAGCGCCTCACCTTCGAGCTGTGGTCGCCCCGGATCAACGGGGCGGCCACACCTCGCGACCGGGTCGTCGTCCTCCTCGACGCGGCCCGAGCGCACCTTCCCGACGACGATCCGATGTGGGCGTCAATGGCCGACCAACTCGGCAAGTACCTGAAGGAGCAGGGCTTCGGCTCGTAACTCTCCGCGTTCAAAATCAACGTTCAAATCAAGGAATCCGGCCGCTCCGGCTGTTGCCACACGCGCGCGTCACGCGCGCGCGTACGCGAGGCGGGCGGTTACGTCAAGTGAGGACGAAAAGATGACCGACGACGGTCGGGGCGCGGACGTCATCACGCTCCCCATGCTCAACCTGGCGCCCCCCGGCGGCGCTCCCGACGACGGGGTTCCACCCCCGCCGGAAGCCGGTGACCTGGCCCCTCCGCCCGACTTCTTCCTGCCGTTCCCGACCCCCGGTGACGACGACGATTCGAGCACCGTCGACCCCGACGACGTCGCCCCACAGATGGTCGCCAATGCCTCAAGCGGAACCGGAACACCGGCCCGCGCGACGGCCTCGATGGCGATGGTCACGATGGCGGCGATCGCCGTCGCGGCGCTGCGCGGCACGTGGTCGGTGGCGAACTATCTGAAGGCGCGGCGCGAGCATCACGACGCCGTCGCCGACAAGGCGCGCGAGGCGGCCGACAAGCAGAAGGTCACCAACGCGGCGGCCGGTGCGAAGAAGGGCGCGCAGTCCGGGCCCGAGTTCGGACGCGGCGCGACCGGCAAGGGCGGCGGCGGTCGCTCGGGCGGGTCCGGCGCCGGCGGAGGCTCGGGGCGCGGCACCTTCGGGCAGCAGCAGAGGCCCTCCCCGAAGGGCGGCGGCCGGGGCAGCTCGGCTAACGGATCTGCCGGGGCCGGCGGCCGCGGCACGGGTGCGGGCGCGGGTCCGAAGGGTTCGAAGAACGGACCTGCTGGCGGCGGCTCGCGTACCTCGGGGCCGGGCTCATCGGGCAAGGGCTCGAAGGGCGCGGCCGGAGGCGGCACCGGATCGTCGGGGCCGGGCTCGGGATCGAGCAGGGGCTCAACGAGCGGTGCGAAGAGGTCCCCGGGCACGCTCGGAAAGCTCGCGACCGGCCGCCAGCAGCGCAAGAACGACGAAGCGAAGGCCGGGCGTCAGGCGACGGCCGATGAGCGCAAGGCCGACCTGGCCGACCGCGCGGCGGCCCGGAAGGAAGCGGCAGCCGAGGCCGCCGACCGGCGCAAGCGGAGGGCCGAGAAGCGGAAGGCGAAGCGCGAACGCGAGAAGGCCGGCGGCACTAGCCCAAAGACGCCGAAGCCGACCTCGAAGGTCGACCTGACCAAGAAGCCCAAGCCGACCCCGACCCCGACCCCGCCGCCGAAGCCGACCTCGAAGGTCGACCTGACTAAGAAGCCCAAGCCGACCCCGACCCAGAAGGTCGACCTGACCAAGAAACCGAAGCCGACCCCGACCCAGAAGGTCGACCTGACCAAGAAGCCCAAGCCGACCAGTTCGAAGGGTGGGACGAAGAAGACGCCGAAGCCGCCCCGGACGAAGAAGCCACGCAGCGGGCGCCGGAATCCGAAGCCGAAGGGGAGCACGACGGGACCGAGGACGGGTCGGCGGCGCAGGAAGGGCCGCACCACGACCGACCCCGGGTCGATGCCCGGCGGCGACGGCGAGTGGCTGCGCCCCCCGCCCGGCTGGGACGTCACCTACAAGGTCGAGGTCGAGGTCATCCGGCCCGAACCGCGGCGACGTCAGCCCGCCGGTATCACCGCAGGTCGCAGGGAGCTGCCCGCCGGATCGTCCGGTCAGGTCACGCCCACCCGATCCGTACCGAAAGAGAGCCCGATCGTCATGGGTACAGCCGTTGCAGTCGGCGAGGTCGGCGACACCCAGTTCGTCGACGCGGAACTGACCGTGTACGACCTGATCGAGTCCGACGAAGAGATGGGTGAGCAGATCCTTCAGGGCGTCGATCACATGAACCTCGTTGCCGCGAAGTGCGAGGGCCTGAAGTCCGGGCTCGAATCGCTCTACGCGATGTGCATCGAGAAGAAGGTGCCCGGCGTCCTCGTGATGTGGTGCATCCGCCTCATGGAGCGGGCCGGCAGCGTGCAGGACAAGGCTGAGGCGTTGCGGGACTCCCTGCCGCGCGCCTCCGAGGCGATCCTGACGGCGCGCGACACCGCCGTCGAAGCCGACAAGCTGCGCGCCGACCGGGTGAAGGAAGCCGGGCACGTCGCACCGGCTGAGCGCGAGTACCACGACCGAAGCGGGGCCTGACCATGAGCACTGAAGTCGAAGCCTCCGGGAGCGGAGGCGCGATCGAACCGACCAACGTGCAGACCAGCGCGGAGGTCACCGCGTCCGGTGCGTCCGACCTGCCCGCCCCGGGCGAGGGTACGGACGCACCGGCCGAAGGCGGCGAGGTCACCCCGCTGAACGGGGGCCGGATCGTCGACGTCATCGCGGACGTGATGACGTTCATGCTCGTCATCGCGCGCCTTGGGATCGCGGCGGTGGCGATGCGGATGCTCTCGCAGGCCGTGAAGGGCGCGTACTCGTACGTGGAGGACTGCGCGCAGACCGTCGACGGGCTTGCCGACGTCGCCGCGTCGCTGGCCGTCGACGACTCGGTCACCTCCTCGCACCATGACGCGGCAGCCACGATGCGGGAGTCCCTCGCCCTCGCCGACGCGCTCTCCGCTGAGGCGGCTGAGATGTCGACCGAGTTCGACAACGCGGCCCGTGACCACGAGAGCGACTACGGCGACGTGAACGAGGCGATGCAGTCCGGCACCGCCGACGTCGCCGAACGTGAGTGGTACAGCAACCGCTGACCGAATCCGCCCCTGAAGGCGCCCGGCCCCCGCACGAGGGGCCGGGCGCCTTCCGCATACCTGAAAGGAGTGCCGGCGATGCCGCTGCGCACGTACATCCAGACCACCCGCCGCGCCGGTTCGGCCGCAGTCAGCGGCGTCGGCCGGCTCGCGACCCTCGCGGGCGGCAGCGCCATGACGGCGGGGCTGTTCACCGACGCCGGCACCCTGCCCGCGATCCTCACCACGATCGCGGCCGGACTGGGCGGGGCGTTCCTGTCGCCCCGCTTCCAGCTCGCCCACCCGATGAAGAAGCCGATCGTCTACACGATCTACCTGACGCCGCACACCGTGCTCGTCTCCAACCTCATCACCGAGCTCGCGTGGGACGCAACCGAGGGCCGCCTGGTCCAGGGCGGCGTCGCCGTGCTGTGGACGGCCGGAGTGTGGTGGCTGCGCCCCGGGAAGCTCGCCAAGCGCGTCGCGAAGTGGCCCGAGCCCGTCATCGAGACCGAGGACACCGAGGGCGACGGAGACGGCACGGGCGCCGAAGCCGAGGTCGCCATCGCGATTCCCGACGATCCGGCGGGCCGGTGGTGGGCCCTGAACGCGGCGAAGAAGGACGGCGTCGCGGAGGGCACGCGCGTGATCGCGGTGCGGGCGATCGAGGACCGGCGCCGCGTCGCCGTCGCGCTCACCGCGATTGAGAAGGGCGAGCCCGTACCCGACATCAAGATCAAGCGCCTGTCGGCCCTGATGAACGTGCCCGAGGAACTGCTTGAGATGCAGGCGATCCCCGGGCATGGCGCCGGATTCGCGATGCTGCTGATCGGCCCCAAGCCTGAGGCGGGCCCGGCGCCCGACGACGACGTCTGGGCGGAGATCGGCCGGTCCGCGCTGCCCGGCGTGACCCTCACCGAGATCAACGAGTACGACATGTCGAAGGAGCTCCACCCGTGACCCCGGCAGCCCTCGCGAAGAAGCACGTTGAGGAAAAGCAGGAGGTGATGCGCGAGTACATGCTGCGCACCAGGCCGGGCGGCGTGAAGGGCGCCGACCATGACGCCCTGTGCGACCTCCTGGAGGTCGACGACCCCAGCCGCGTGATCTTCGAGCAGGGGCGGGGCCGCCAGGCCGTCGTCCGCGTCTTCCCCGTGAACCCGCTCGCGAAGATGCGCGCGATCACCCTCGAAGACCTTCAGCTGGACGAGAACGGCTGCATCCGTATCGGCTCGTACTACGACGGCGAGCCGCTGCGGATGCGGGTGCACGACCCCGAGACCGGCAACGCGCAGCGCATCATCATCTTCGGCACGACCGGCGCCGGTAAGAGCCGTGCCCTTCAGGCGTTCCTCGCCGCGTGCAAGCGCAACGGGATCGTCGTGCACCTCGCCGACCTCAAGGGCGGGCAGTCCGTACCCGAGGCGAAGGGCAACGTCGCCACGCACGTACGGACACTCAAAGAGGCCATGGGCCTGCTGCGGGCCGCCGTCGCGAAGGCCGAAGAGCGGTTCAACCGGTACGCCGACATGGGCCGCTCGGGCTTCCTGATCAACAACCCGGACCCGCTCGAGTACGTCGTCATCGACGAAGCCAACCGCCTGCTCGAAAAGGGCAGCCCGTTCCGGGCCGAGGCGGCACGGCTGATCAAGGAAATCGGTCGGACCGGGCGCAGCGTCGGCATCGGCATCGTGCTCGCGGCGCAGGCCGGGCACCTTGACGAACTCGGTGGCAGCGACACATTGAGGGCCATGTTGAAGGAAGGCGAGGTCATCCTTCTCAGGTGGAGCTCGCAGATGATGGCCTCGCTCGTTGGCGACGGCCTGCTGCCGACCGGTGAAAACCTTCAGCCCATCCCGAAGATCCTCGGTGCCGCCCGTCGTATTCAGCGATGGGGAGCGCCCGTTGACCGCAGCAAGGAGAAGCCGAACAGCCAGGGCATGTGCTACCACCTGACGTCGGCCCGGCCGACGTCGGTGGCGCGCTTCTTCCTCGTCGGCTCGCTCTCGCCGCACGAGGGGTTCGACCCGGTGATCCGGCAGCTCTACGGGTCCGCGCCGCCCCCGGGCAAGCCCCTGAAGCTGATCTACCCGCCGCCCAAGGACGGCAAGGGCGGCCAGGCGGCGGAGGACAGCGACGGCCTGGAGTACGGCGAGGGCGACGAAGGCGAGCCCGAGTCGCTGCCGGCGATGCCGAAGACGCTCAAGGAACGGATCCTCGCGGCGCTTGACTCTGGCCCCCTGTCCGAGGCAGACCTCCTTGCCGCCCTCGATGAGGACGGCGGGAAGGACGCGAAGCGCGGCTCCGTGCGCACCACGGTCAGCACCCTGCGCGGCGAGGAAAAGCTCGCCCCGAAGGACGCCTCCGGCCTGATCAGCCTGCCCATGTGATCACGGGCGCCCCGAGACCCACCCCCGGGGCGCCCCCACTCCCGCACCCCCTGCGCCCTCCCCGCCGCCACGGCAGGGAGGGCGCCCCCGCATCGCCGTCACCTACACCGCCCCTCCCGAAGGAGTTGCCCACCGTGGCGCTGACCGTCTCCCTGGTCGTCCTCGCCGGAATCGCCGTGCTGATCCTGCTCCGCACCGGCTACCTGCGTATCTGGCCCGCCCTCGCCGCCGTCCTGTTCGGCTTCACCCTCGCCTCCACCGGCATCGCCCCCGCCATCACCAACGGCATCAGCAGCCTCGCCGGAATGCTCAGCAGCATCGGATAACCGCCCCACTCCCCCACCCCGCGCCCTCCCCGCCACCCCGGCAGGGAGGGCGCCCCCGCATCTGCCCGGATGGAGAACACCGTGAACTTCGACCACATCACCCGCCCGCTGACCGAAGACGAAGCCAAGGCCGAAGCCGAGCGGATCATGGCGCGGTCGTTCTACGGGCCCCAGACGCCCCCCGTACGGCACATGCCGACGTCGTTCCGCGACGACACCCCGCTGCCCGCCTACGGCAACACCCCGCCCGTCCATCAGGACGACAAGCGGATCGTGCCCGCCTGGGCTGCCGGGATCGCCGTCGCGAGCATCGGCGTCGGCGCCGGGTCCGTCGGTCTCGGCTGCTGCGCCTGGCTGGTCCTCAACGGCCTCGCCTCGGTCACGCTCAACGGCGTGCTGATGGTGACCCTGCCCTTCGCGGGTTTCGCCATGGCCGTCACCGCGATCGGCGGCGCGATCAGCAAGGCCCGCAGCGCCGTCACCAACAACGTGTACGAGGGCTCGGTCACCCAGAACACCGAGATCAACAACACCAGCAACCAGCGCGGCATTTTCTCCCGCACCCGCAACGACGTCCGCTGAACTCCGGACGCCCTGCCCCGTATCCGACACCCCGCCGACAGGCCGGGCTTCGGGTGCGGGACAGGCCCTCCGGCCGCACAGCCAGTCGCAGCCGATCCAGACGCGGCCATGGTCATCGACCTCGGCATCCCGGATCTGCCCGCCGGCCGCAGCCGTCGCCTCCGGGCCCGCCGCTCACCGCCTGGCCCACTCGCACGCTCCGTGAACACCCCACCAACACCTTGGAGTTGCCCCGTGCAGTCCCACGACCACACCCCCGGCCAGAACCACCAGGAGCTCGCCTACCTCCCGGTGCCCTTCCCGAAGGCGCCGCCCAAGAAGCCGCGGTTCGCCGCGCTGCGCGCCTGGTGGGACACCGCGTGGGAAGAGAACGGCGTCCTGTACACGATGTGGGAGGACGTGCTCAGCGTCCCCGAGGCCGGCTTCCGGCACATGGCCCCCTGGCTCCGCGCCGTCCTGATGGTGGCCGGAGTCTCCTTCGTCGTGCTGATGGCCAAGGCCGCCGGCGAAGTCGTCCTCGAGGCGCTGCACCAGCTGCTCACCGCCGTGCCCAAGGTGCAGGTCGGCGTCGACACCTCCAGCGGGGTGTTCGCCGTCGTCGACCAGCCGGTGCGCACGTACATCGCGCAGCACGCGGCCGGCCTCCCGGTCGAAGGCTCCACCGTCTACACGCTGTGGCTGCTCACCGGCATCGTCGCCCTGGTCCTCGGCTACCTCTCCCGGAACAACGGAGTGCGCGCCATGTGGACCGCACACGGCGCGGCCACCGTGTTCATGGTCTGGACGGCCACCCCGGACACCAGCCGCCCCGTCGCGGTCGCCCTCGCCGTTCTCGCCTGGACGTTCCTCTCCGCGTTCGCGATGCGCGGCCTGACCCTGCGCCGCCCCGCCGCCCGCCCGGTGGAGATCACCGTCCAGCCCGAGATCCACGTCCCGGTGCAACCCCCGGCCGCGCCCGCCGACCAGCACAACGGCTGCCCCTTCCGGGACTGACCTCCGGACGCTCCGCCTGGTCCTCGCCCACCCGCTCCGGCGCGGTGGGCGAAGACCGGACAGGCCGTCCGGCCTCACGCACCAACACCCCAGTCCCCCTGCCGCGCAAGGAGATTCGTCATGCCGCAGAACACCCAGACCCCGAAGCCGGTGTACGGCTGGTTCATCCCCGCGCAGACCGCCGCCCCGGCCAAGCCGAAGCTGTCGCTGCTCAAGCGCCTCGCGCTGGCCGCCGCGGCGGTCCTCGCGATCGTGCTCGGCTCCCACACCAGCGCGGACGGCCAGCCCGCCAGCCCCTCCCCGAGCCCGTCGGCCACGACGACCGGGCGGTGACAGCCGTGGACATCAAACTCCCGTGGATGAGCCGCTCCGACCGGCGCCGCTGGCGGTCCGCCCGGACCATCAGCGACCTCAGTGAGCTGATGGCCCTCTGGCTGGAGGGGAAGATCGCTTCCCGCCCCGGCTACCAGCCGCGCTACGGCCCCGACGATGAGACCGCGCACCTGGTGCCCAGCCTCGCCGCCCTGTGCCGGGCCGGATACGTCACCACCTGCTCGCAGCCCGGTTTCGCCGGCACTGGTGCGGACGGTCTGTGGTGGGAGCAGCGCGCCGCAGTCGAGCTGGTGGTCACCGACCCCACGCTGTTCCACCGCCTGGTCGACGCCGCGTACGCCGCCGGGCTGTTCGTCCGGATCAACGACTACCGCCCCGATGGCGGTGTCCAGGAGGAGCCCGTCGTCGCCACCACCCGCGACGGCGAGGCCATGACCGCGTTCGGCGGACGAATCAGCCGCGCGGACATGGCCATTCAGTGGCCAGGGCTGGACCGCGACCTCTACCGCGAGGTCAGCACCGGCACATACGTCTCGATCATCGCCCCCGAGTACGGGACCCCGGGCGAACGACTGTGGGTCACGCTCGACTTCCTCACCGGCCAGCGCCAGCACGACCCGGAAAACCCGTGGGCGAGCAGCACCCGACCGGCCGACTCTGCCAGCCGCTGACTTTCCCTCACCGTCCGGTTGCTCCGCCTGGTCCTCGCCCACCCGCTCGTGGTGGGCGAGGACCGGACAGGCCGACCGGCCACCAGCACCACCCCGCGCCCTGCCGACGCACCCGCGCCGGCGGGGCGCGCTGCTTGCTGTCCACCGACGTCTGGAGGAGATCGCACGTGCTCATCCCCCGACCGCGCCGCCGGATCGGCCGGCCCCGCCCCCACCGTCCCGGACCCCGCTACCCGCAGCGGCCCCGCCGACTCTCCGGCGCCTGGAGCGCGTGATGGACAGCCCGGACGATGACGACCTGGTCGACGTCGACCTCTACGACGACGACGGCTTCCCGGAGTTCGGCAACAACCAGGCCCCCAGCGCCGTGGCCGTGCGCGCCGCAGCACGCGGCAAGGGGCCCGTCCCGGAGACCGGCCTCGCCACCCGCCGCCAGTTACGGGCGATGGGCCTGAGCCCCGGCGGCCACGACCCCGTCGCCCGGCTCATATGCCGGGGCGGGAACCGGTGGGCGTGGCTGTACCGCGTCGACCTGGCGGTTCCCAAACGGACACCCACCCTCGCCCAGGAGATGGCTCTGGACCGGGCGATGGCCGCGAGGCAGACATGCCCCACGTGCCGAATCCGGTACTACGCGTGCCTCCCGCTGCGCACCCAGGGCCAGTGCGAGCCGTGTGACAAGGGCTACGAGCCCAGTCCCGACACCGTCATGACCTACCCGGAGCCGACCGCACACGGTCTGGCTGCCTGATCAACGAGTCGCTTGAAGGAGACATCACTCATGGCCTTGACCACCCTGTTCGCCCGCCGTCCCGCCGTACTGGACACGGCGACGTGGACGCCGGACGGCACGACCGTCGTCCAGCGCTACCGCGGCGCCGTCGGAGAACGAGAGGGCGCGATCGTCCTCGTCTACACCGCCGACGGCGACCGAGGAACGTCGTCCTTCGCCACTGCCTGCCTCGGCTGCACCTACCGCGCAGTCAAAAGCAGCCACAGCAGCCGACTGGCGGAGAAAGAGGCCGCCGACCTCGCCAACACGCACGCGGCCAGCTGCCGCGCGATGGACCGGGGCATCCCGGCCGCGCCCGACGACGACCAGGCCGCGCAGATCGTGCGCGCCCGGCTGCAGAGCCTGCGCATGGGCGGCACCAACCGCCACTACGTCTACCTCAGCGACTTCCACGCGGACCGTGTCGACCTCCAGCGTCCGGCGGACTTCATCAAGATGAAGATGCTCCGGCTCGTACAGGATGAGCCCGACTTCCTGGTCGCCCGGCCCACCACCAGCGGCACGGGCACCCAGTTCCTGGTCCTGCCGCACCCGCCCCGGAACTGACACGGTGCGCGCCCGAACCGCGCTGCTGCTCGTGGCCGCCGTTTCGCTCACGGCGACGGCGGCCGCCGTCGCACTCAAGGCCGACGCCTGGGAGCTGACCGTCTCCCGGAACGCCATCCGGCTCTCCCCCCGGCCTCGCCCGGGCTGCCCGGACTGCCGTGGCGAGGGCGGCTGGTGGTCCGAAGGTCTCTACCCGGGCGGGGAGTTGTGCTGGTGCTGGGACCGGCCGACACGGACTCTCCGGCTCTTGCCCGTCCGTGACCCCTGGCCGGACGAACCGCCGTTCTGACCTTTGACCCACCCGAAGCCACCCCGGGGCGGCCCGCACACCACGCGGGCCGCCCCACCCACGTTCCGCAAGGAGAACCCCGCGCATGACGACGTTCACGGCCCCCGCCTCCACCATCGACAAGAACCTGGACACCGCCTTCGCTTCTGTCGCTAGTGAGATCGGACGCACGGACGGCAAGGCGTCCTTACTGCTCGCCTTCAACGGCGCCGTCCTCGCCGGTCTCGCATCCGTCGCCGACAAGGACCTGCCGCCGGTGACGAAGGTCTTCGGCGCGCTCGCCGTCCTCGCCCTGGGCACGGCCGCCGTGCTGCTGCTCCTGGTCGTCAGGCCTCGCCTGCGCGGCGACGATCGGGCGTCCTTCCCGCACTGGGCGCGCCTGGACGAAGACGAGATCCGCAGCTGTATGGACGGCGATACCCGCGCCGCCCGCATCCGAGTTCTGTCCACCCTCGCCGTACGGAAGTTCACCCACCTGCGGCGCGCGGTCGACCTGTCGCTTGTCGCCCTCACTCTGCTGCTGGCCGCCGCCGGCGGCTCGCTGATCTGACGGGCCAGCCGTGACCGCCCGAACCCGTGTCGACCGCGTCCGCGCGTCGGCGGGCATCGCGATGCTCGCCCTCCAGCAGATCGAGGACGACCTCACCGGCGACGACGTCACCGCCGCCGAACTCGCGGAGACCCTCCGCGAGTTCCACAGCGAGGCCGACCCACAAGACGGCGTCCTCGGCAAGCTCGCGCAGCTGTTCACCCGCTGCGCACAGACCGCCGACCGCCTCAACGAGGACGGCGACGGCGACACCTCCGCTCCGCTGAACGACGCAGCCGAACTGCTCACCGAGGGCGTTGCCCTCCGCCTGTACTGGGCGACCCGCGTCCTTGACCCCCAAGGAGAAGCCGAATGACCGCGCCCGCACCTCTCTACCCGGACCTGCCGAAGAACGCGCTCGTGGTGCTGATCGGCGCATCTGGCTCCGGGAAGTCCACGCTCGCCGCGACCTGGCCGCCCCACCAGGTCGTCAGCCTCGACAGTCTCAGGGGCGTCATGTCCGACGACTGTGGTGATCAGAGCGCCACGGCCGACGCCGTCGACGCGATGCTCCTGATCGTCAACCGCAGGATGGCCCGAGGCCTGAACACGGTCGTGGACGCCACTTCCGTCCTCGCCAAGGACAGGGCCCTGCTGGTCGACGCGGCGAAGCAGCACAACATGCCGGTCATCGCGGTTCTCGTCTCCACCCCGCTGCCCGTGTGCATCGAGCGGCAGCAGCCCCGGCCCGCCAACCGGGCCGTGCCCGACAGTGTGGTCACCGACCAGCACCGGGCCATGGTCGCCGCCCACCCGAACCTGCGCTCGGAGGGCTTCAACGAAGTCTTCTTCTCCGACACCTTGTACCGGCTGGAGCCGCTCCTGGAGCAGATCAGCAACATCCGGATCCGGGAGCTCGGACAAGGCGGCGACGACGGCCTGGGCGACCTGATCGTGCCGCGCCGGTTCTTCGGTCCCGAACTCATGCCGTTGTGGCGATGGAAGGACGGCTCCCGCCTCGCCGGAGACGACCGCGTCGCGGAGATCCGCATCGGCCAGCAGTACCTCAACCTCGCCCTGCGCACGGACATCGACGGCGAGGGCAGCATCGGCTTCGAGGTCCTGCTGCCCTGCCCCTTCGACGACGAATGCGAGGGCGAGGCGTGGGCGCCGGCCTACACGGTCACCGACCTGTGGGGCGCGCTCACCGGCGATCGCGACCAGGACCCCGACATCGTCTGCACCGTCCACGGCGGCTTCGACGACGTCGACCAGGAGGCCGACGACCATGCCGACAACAGCGGCCAGGAGGACGACCCCGAGGGGCACGCCGACCTCGAGGCACAGGCGATGGAGGCGGTCCACGGATGACCACCGAGCCTGACAGCCCTGCTGCTTGCGGCTGGGACCAGGCCACCTACCGGTGCGGCCGGTGCGGTGCCGAGTACACCGTCACCACCGAGGAGGCCTACCTCCAGGCCGTCGGCGTTCATACCGATGCGCACGCCGTGTGGGACCGCCTGAACCCCATCGAGCGGGACGGCTTCGCCTCGATCCTCCGCGTGATCCTGGCCTCGGCGGACCTCGGAGCCGAATTCCTGGCGATCGCCGACCGGATGAAGCGTCTCCAAGGCGGCAGCACCAGCTGACCAGCCCGCACCCGGCACCGCCGCCTTCGGGCTCGGCTCCCTCACGAGGGAACCGAGCCCGAAGGCCAGCAATAGCAAGGCCGATCCCCACGGTCCGGCCTGAGCGCCCTCCGTACCGATCACACCCACGCCGGGGGTCCCCGGCCGGCCCATCACCATCCAACTCGACTACCGAGGAGGCCCTCGTGACCGCTTCCGTCCAGCCCGCCGCGACCAACACGTTCGCCGCGCTCATCGCCTGCTTCAGCAGGGACCTCGCCGCGCTGCTCGGTGAGGAGCAGCCGGGCGACGTCACCCCGACCGGCTTCATCGACCTCGTTGAGCGCGGCATGCACTTCTTCGGCGCCGCCCGCGTCGACTACCTGCAACGCGCCGGCGAGGAACTGGACTACGCGGTCGGCCACCTCACCGACGCGCTGACCATCACTGGGGCCGACCAGCGCGATCGGCTGGCGCGGGCGCGCACGCATCTGCGGTACGCGCTCGAAACGATCCGCTGACCCGCGAGTTGAGCGCACTCTGTGCCGCCCCGGACCCCGCAACCGCCGGGTCCGGGGCGGTCGCAGTGGCCCCTCAACCACGAGAAGCACGAGAGGAGATGGGCGTCATGGGCCTGCCCTACTTCGAGGTCGACGTCCCGATCAAGAGCACCGACCAGCCTGGCCTGCGCGGTGTGCACGTCTTCACCGGACCCGCCGACAGCCGCTCTTCAGCCGTCCGGATCGCGCACGAGGTCTACGACGCGGCACGCGCCGCTCAGGAGGCCGGATTCGAGATTCCCGGCAAGCGGCCGGACGGCTGGGGAGCACGCGGCTACCGGCCCGGCTGGGAGCCCGACTGGCTCTCCGCCACGGCTGGTCGCTGGAACGACCCGTGCAGCTGGCTCCGCGTCAGCGACTTCGATCTGTAGCTCCGCCCCGGGACAGCCGCACGTGCTTGGCGGCTTCGACGGCTGCCCCGGGCCCAACCCATCCCGTACGAGACGAGAGGGAGATCCTCAGTATGGACTCCGCCCTGCGCACACACGCCCGGTTCGGGCAGCGCGCACTCTTCCTGACCACGGCCGTACTTCCGTTGACCGGCTGGGCTGTTCACGCCGCGACGCTGCACCGGCGTCTGGCCGCCGAACGCCAGCACCTGGAGGAGGCCGCCCGGCGCCTGGAGGCCGCCCGCCGCGACCAGCTCACCGGTCTGCACTCCCGCCCCGGCTACGTCCAGCACGCGACCCGCCACCTGCACGACCACGGCGACCAGACGATGCTCGTGTTCCTGGACGCGGTCGATTTCAAGGCCGTCAACGACACTCTCGGGCACGACGTCGGCAACGCGCTGATCATCGCCATCGCCTCCCGCCTGGAGCAGTGGGTCGGCGACACCGGCCTCGCCGCACGTCTGCACGGTGACGAGTTCGCTGCCGTCCTCACATGCCCCGTCATCGACCGCGATCGGCGCCTGGAGCAGCTGCACCACCTGCTGCACCAGCCCGTTGACGTCGACGGCCAGGCGGTCGACGTCGCGGTGTCCATCGGCATGTCCAGCCCCAGCGACCTGCACTCGCGTGACTACACGTACGTGCTGCGCGGCGCCGAGGGCGCGATGTACGAGCACAAGCGGGAGGGCACTGGCCTGTACCGCATAGCCACCCCCGACCACGCCAACGAGCCGAGCGTCAACGGCCGGCGCCTCGGGCGTACGGGCACCACCGCCCACCCCCTCGCTGCGGAGGACCTGCGATGACCCTCTCCTCCGTCGCGGACACCGCCCTGCTGGCCAGGCTGTCCCGCGAAGCGATCCCCACCGGCGAGTACTTCCGCACCCGCACCCCGGCCGGGTCGCTGCCGCTGACCCCTCAGCAGCAGCGCACCAACTTCGAGGCGCTCGCCATGGTCTCCAGCCGTCCCCAGACCGCGCCGGATCACGACCTCACCCCGATCCGGTGCCTGACCATCCGGCCGCCCTGGTCGGACCTGATCGCCCTCGAGGACGACCAGGTCGCCAAGCGCATCGAGAACAGGGTGTGGACCACTCGGTGGCGCGGCACCCTGCTCATTCACGCCGGATCCGAGGTCGACCTCCGGGCCCTGGCCCTGGGCGCCGTACGGGAGACCCTGGACGACGACTACGAGCTGGTGCGCGGTGCGGTGGTCGCCGTCGCCGACCTCGCCGGCATCCATGCAGACGACGGCGAGTGCACGCGCTGGTCCCAAGAGGGCTGCTTCCACTGGGAGCTGGCTCGGGTGCAGCGGCTGACCACGCCCGTCCCGGCCCGCGGCTCCCAGCGTCTGTGGAAGCCCACGCCGAAGCTGCTGCGGCGGATCACCGATGCGAACCCGCACTTGAGCGGTCGGCTGGCCGACACGAACGCGGGGGCCGGCGCGTGACTGCCACAGATACGACGACACGGCGGACTTCCGAGGCGGAGGAGCCGGTGACCGACATCGTCGACCGGGCCCGCGGCGGCGACCGCGAGGCGTTCGGCGTCCTGTACGCCCGCTACCGGCCGCAGATCTACACCTACCTGCTGCGTCGCACCCACGACCAGCAGCTGAGCGAGGACCTGACCGGCGACGTGTTCGTCCGGGCCCTGGCCCGGATCGGTGCGTTCACCTGGCGCGGCAGCGACTTCGGGGCCTGGCTGGCCACGATCGCCCGCAACCTGCTGCTCGATCACTACAAGAGCTCCCGCTACCGGCGGGAGGTCCCGACGGGCGACATGTACGACCAGGACCTGGCCGTCGGCGACATCGGCGAACAGGTCACCGAGCACCTCGCCAGGACCGACGTCCTCGCCGAACTCCGCAAGGCCCTGGCCGGGCTGACACCCGACCAGTGGGAGTGCCTGTGGCTGCGCTACTGGCACGACCTGCCGTTCGGTGAGATCGGCGAGCGCATGGACCGCAGCATGTACGCGGCCAAGATGCTCAAGGAACGCGCGCTGCAGAACCTGAGCACCCCGGAGATCAAAGCCGCCCTGCTGGAGGCGGCGTCCGGCTCCCGCTCCGACTCCCCCTCGCAGGCCTGCGCAGCACCGCAGGCCTCCCCGCGTGTCCCGTCGCCGCGACGGCCCGCGCCCTCCAACCATCTGGACTCCGGAAGGACCCGCCCCATGGCGACCGACGCCATGCCCGCCGCGCTCACCCCGCTCACGGCCAGCCAGGCCGTGGCGCTGGTCCTGCTGCGCGACGGTCTCACCGAACGCAGCATCACCCAGCGCACCGGCATCGTCGGCGACACCCTGTACCGGCTCGCCGCCGCCCACGGCATTACCGCCCTGCACGGCACCGTGGAAGGCCACCGTTGCCACGAGGCCGCCGGCACCGAGCCGTGCGACGGGTGCAGCCTCGCCGACGCCCGCGACCAGGCCCGCACACGAGCCCGGCACCGCAGGTCCGTCAGCTCCCTGCCGCGCGCACTGCGCCGCCAGGCCACCGGGCGCAGGAGGAGGGCGACACGATGATGGAGCGCATACCGTTCGCCCTCACCGGCTACCTCGACACCGCCGCCGTGCCCGGCGACGCCGTCGGCACCGCCTTCTGGCGGCTGATCTCCTCCCCCGCCGACTGCGCGGCGGAGGAGGAGGCGGTCATCCCCTGCACCACCAGCCTGCCGGACCTCGCGAACACGCTGCTCACCGAGTGCCAGCCCAGCGACCTGCTGCGCGTCACCGGCCACCTCGCCCTCCCCGACACCGCCGACGGCCGTATCCGGCTGGACGTCGACACCGTCGAAGTCATGTGGGAGGCACCGCTCCAGGAGCAGCCGCCAGAGGGCCCGGCCGACGACCACAGCGGCCGCGACCGGGCGATCCAGGCCCTGGCCGAAGCCCTCGCGGGCCTCGCCTACGAGCCCGCTACGGGCGAGCAGCCCGACATCCGCATCAACATCGGGCCCGTCGGCCTGCACGGCCTGGACGTCGCCCACTGCCACAGCATCGACGTCACCACGGCCAGCACGCACAAACTCGCCGACGCGGTCGACGCCATGCTCGCCACGCTGAACAGCCTGCCCCCGCAGGTCGGCATCGGCCTAGACCCGCTGACCATCGCCGAACTCACCGACTACTTCGACGAACTGGACCTCACCGAACTCACCCGGGACGTCCTGGACGCGGCCCGGCCCGAGGACCGCCTCGCGGTCACCCGCGCCCTGGACGACCTGTTCGGCGACATCCCCGTCACCGGCATCGACGACAACGACCAGTAGGCCGCCACCGCGCGGCCCCACATCAGCATCGACCGGCCCGGGCGGGCCGCCTCCACCTCGAGGCGGCCCGCCCGGGCCCTTTCACGCTCCCGCAGCCACGACGAAAAGGCCCTGATGAAACTCACCATCGACACCGACCAGCTCGCCGACGCCGCCCAGTGGGCGCTGCGCGCCATCCCCGGCAACCCGCCCGCACCGGTCCTGGCTGGCATGCGGATCGAAGCCTCCGACGACAACACCCTGACCCTCGCCGGGTACGACTACTACCGCTCCGCCCGCGCCCGCGAAGACTGCGAGGTGTCCGAGCCCGGCACGCTCCTGGTCCCCGGCCGCGTCTTCACCGACATCGTCAAGGCCTTCCCCAAGGGCAAGCCCACCACCCTGGCCCTGGACGGCACCGACCTCGCCCTGTCCTGCGGCACCGCGCACATCCTTCTGCCGACCCTGCCGCTGGACGACTACCCGACCCTGCCGACGATCTCCTCCGCGAGCGGCACGGTCGACGGCGCCGCCCTGGCCGCAGCCGCCGCCCGGGTCGCGGTGGCCTCCACCACCGACGAAACCATCGCGACCCTGACCGCCGTCCAGTTCGGCCTCAGCGACACGACGATGGTGCTCTCCGCGACCGACCGGTACTTGTTCCACGTCGCCGACGTGCCCTGGACCCCCAACCCGACCCCCAAGGGCAAGGGCAAGGGCAAGCCCCGCGTCGCGGGCAACACGCTCGTACCGGCCGATGCCGTGCGCGACGCCGCCCGCATCCTCGCCGACGCCGACAAGGCGGAACTCACCCTCACCGAGTCCCAGTTCGCCATCAGCGTCCCCGGCCGGTGGGCCACCAGCAGCCTCATCGAAGGCGAACTCCCCAACTACGCCGCCCTGTTCCCCACCGAGTTCGCGTCCATCGCCACCACCGGCACCGAGGCCCTAATCGACGCCATCAAGCACATCCAGCCGCTGCTGGGCAAGGCCGACCCGATGGTCCTCGAAGTCACCGACGGTCAGATCACCGTGCGCGCCGGCACCGACGACAAGGGCCGCGGCCGCGACCAGGTCCACGCCGACCTCGAAGGCGACCCGCTGACCATCGCCTTCAACCCGGGCCTGCTGCTCAAGACGCTCCAGCAGATCGACGGGCCCGTCGCACAGTTCAACTTCACCACCGCGACCAAGCCCGCCCTCGTGCACGGCGTCGACCAGACAGACATCTTCCGAGGCCTGGTCATGCCGATCCGCCTCACCAGCATCAGCGGCTGAACCACCCCGCCCGGGCCACGGGCGCCACCCTGCCTGCGGGGCGGCCGTCGACACTGCTCCGGCCGCCCCGCAGCACCACCCCATCTGGTCACACACCCGGAGCGCCGCGCCCGCCATCCTGCGGGCGCGGCGCTCCCCTTTCCACCAAGGAGCCACAGATGCCCCTCAGCCCACCGGCACCCGAGCGAGCCCAGCTACTGCTGGCGCAGCTGGAGCGGTACGGGTCCCGCGAGAACGGGCAGCTCGCCATCGGCCGGCGCCTCCTGCTGGACTACCCCGACCTGCCGCTGACCGGCTTCGCGATCTCCAGCAGCATGTGCCCCGAGCCGGGCCGCCCCCTGCACAGCCTGATCCTGCGTCTCGGGGAACACGACACCGACGGCATCACGGCGTGGGCGCGCGCCCTGGGCACCGAGCCGGTCGTCGACGGCGCCCGCTACCGGCTGGACACGGTCCTGGACGGCATCGGGATCTGGGCGTCGGCCACGATCCCCGAGGCCGAATACGACGTGGACGCGGCCGTGTTCGTCCCGACCGGCGACGACGTCAGCTTCACCCTGCGGGGCCTGCTCGTCACCGAGTTCGGGGAGGACGGCGACCTGGTCTTCGTCGGTCACCCGCCCGCCCGCGAGGTCCTGGCCGTCACGAGCGCCTACTACCGGGACATCTGCGGGCAGCGACTGCGCGCGTTCGACGGCCACGTCCTCGCCGACAGCATCATCCAAGGCTGGGGCCGGTTCGTCGCCTACCCCACCCGAGCCGACTGGCGGCTCCGCAGCGTGCCGCAGGACACGCCTGGCGCTCTCCCCCTCACGTGGATGTACGCCCAGGAAGGCGACACCCAGGACGTCAGCGCCCCCGTGCACTGCCCGGCCTGCGGGCGCTCCAGCCGCGGACTCGACTACGACCAAGAGGCCGGGCAGCGCATACACCTCTGCCCCTCACCCGACTGCCGGCACCAGTGGCCCGTCGATGACTCCCCGGAACCCGCGCCGGACCTCGAGGCCAGCGAACACCGCCAGGACCAGTGCGCCGCCCTCGCCGCCCCCTGACCCGACCGTCTCCCGCGCGGCGGCCCGCAGCCCGCGAGGCCGCCGCGCGCAACCCCTACCTCGCACGAGCCTGGAGGCCCCGTGTACGACATGTTCATCGACAGCTTCGGCGCCCGCTGGCAGGACCCGCCACCGCCCCGCTACCGAGCCGCCGTCCTCGCCATCAACCTCACCAACCAGTTACTGAACCCGCCGGACGACCCGGCCCTCACCGACATCGTCGCCCGCCAGACCGGACAGGACGCCGACGTACGCGACTACGTCCTCGCGACGCCGGGCGCGGCCCGCATCATCGACGACGCCGTGCACGAACTCGCCGCCCTGCGCGCCGCGACCGACGCTTACCACCCGGTCCAGCTCCTGGTGAACTGCTGGTACGGACGCCACCGGGCACCCGCCATCGCCGACGCGATCGGGCGGCGCATGCAAGAGGCCGGCGCCACCGTCGCGGTCACCCACCACCACATCGACCGGCCGCCGGTACCCCGCAAGCACCCGCGCCCCGACTGCCCGTTCTGCCGGATCATCCACGACGGCGCCCCGGCGACGATCGTCCGGCAATGGGCCGACGCCCTCGCGGTCAGGCCCCGCAGCGGCGGCTGTACCGACGGCCACCTCCTGGTCCTGCCGCACGGCCACGTCGCGGACTTCACGACCGACCCGGTCGTCTCCGCCACCGTCCAGCTGCGCGCCGCCGAACTCGCCCAGGAACTGGGCGGCCAGTGGAACTACCTCACCTCCTGCGGCCCGAACGCGACGCAGACCGTGCTCCACCTGCACGGCCACCTCGTTCCCCGCACCGCCGACGACGGCCTCGCCCTCCCCTGGCCCCACCCCACCCGCGAACAGGAGCCCACCCGATGAAGCGCCTCTCCGTCCCCCGTTTCCGCCGCTGCGGCCACGCGCCCGGCGCCCTCACCCCCGAGGACCAGGCCGCCGTCGACGCCTTCCGCACGATGCTCGCCGCGCTGCGCGACGCGGAGCCCTGGACCCCCGGCCGCTGCGAGGACATCGCGGTCCGAGTCGGCCCCTTCGTGGAACGCGCCCACACCCGGCCCGGCGACGACCACGGGCCCGACCTCATCGCCATCGCCCTGCAGCACCCCGGCGGCTTGTACACGCCCTACGGCGACCGCTACCGGAAGCTGGGCTGGCTGCGCTGCGAGACGGACAAGATCCTCGGCATGTGGAACCCGGCCTACGCGCCGCTCACCCACGCCGCGGCAGGCCTGGACCTCCCCGACGACGTCGGCATGCCGGCTGCGAACTACGCCGTACACGTCGAAGCCCGGCGGCCGGACAACACCGGCTACGTCGTGCTCCGCCTCGGTCCCTACAACCAGACCTGGCTCGCCGACCACGACGCCGACCGCCTCAACACCGAACTGGCGGGCAAGGCGGCCACCGTCATCCCCGGCTTCAGCGTCGTTGCGAAGGGGGCGCTCTTCGACGTCAGCGACCACGAGAGCTACGACGACCCGTACGCGGCCGACCCCGCCGTGCTCCTGGCTGCCGCTATCGCCCGGGAGGTGTCGGTGTGACCACGGCCCTGTACGAGATCGAGACCAGCGAGGCCGACGACGGCACGATGATCCCCGCCGAAGGCATCTGGACCCCCGAAGGCAAAGACGCGGCCGACAACGGGTTCGTCGTCCACCGAGGGCTGTACGTCGCTGGCATCGAAGCTCACAACGACGACAGCCCCAACCCGGTCGCGTTCGTCCTGCTCGGGCGCCACAGGTGGGCTGATGTCATCGAGGGCGCCGCCGCATACATGGATCGCGTGTACGGCTGGCGGAACTTGCACCTGTACCCCGGCGATGACCCCTCGGCGCTCACCCCCCGCATTCCGCGAGCCGTTCACACTTTCGGGGTGTTCCTGAAGCATCCGCATCCGGATCATCCCTGTGGCTGCGAGTGGGAAGACACCTGGCGCGTGGTCTGGGCTCCGTCCTCTGAGCCCGGCGCCATCCCGATCACCGCCATGCGGCACCCCGCCGCTCCGGTGACCGCTGCCGGAGTCCCCGATCCCGACCAGGGAGCACCCGCCGCCTGGGCACCCTGACGCACACGGCTGAGCATGACGAAGGCCCGTACTCCCCGCGAACGGCGGGGAGTACGGGCCTTTTTGCGTTCCCGGGTTCTTCGGCCCTGTTTGGCGGGAGCGGGTCTTAACCGGGTTAAGAGTGGATCGGCGGCTGTGCCCGGGTCAGGCCGGCTGCTGCTCCTGCTGGGACAGTTCGAGCAGGAGCGCTCGGTACTCCTCAGGGTGCTGATCGTGCAGGACTGCCATCCAGAAGCGCGCACCCTGCACGAAGTTGTCGGTGGTCATCTTCGTATGCAGGTGCTGGACGATGTAGATGGCGTCGTCATACGGCAGCCGCTTCGACTCACCGGTCTCACTCTGCTCCGTCGCGTCCGAGTCAGAGTCGGCATCTTGGGCGGGAGTCTTAACCGGGTTAAGAGCGGTCGCAGGCGTCCCCCCTTCGGTAGACACCTGGTGGGGCAGAGCAGCGCCTGTGTTCTCCGGCACCGGCGTGCCGCTCTCAACAGGGGCGGTGGCCTTACCGCGCGGCTTGCGAGGGGTCTTAACCCGGTTAAGAGCCTTGACTGCCTCGGGTCGCTGCTGATCCTTGGGCAGACGCCCGATACGGCGCCCGTCCTTAACCGTCAGCTCTTTCGACTCCACCTTCTCCTGCAGGTCTTCGGGGAGCTCAAGGAGGGCGAGACGCTGGGACACCCAAGCTTCCGTCTTGCCCAGCCGCTTGGCTACCGTCACCTGCGTTTTGTGCTTGACCAGCAGCTCCTGGATCGCTCGGGCCTGATCGAGCGGGGGCACATCCTCGCGGTGGATGTTGGCAATCAGGGCGGACTCCAGGATGTCCGCAGCGCTCACCGCGAGATCGTCATTGACGTCGATCCGCAGCTCTTCGAGGCCGGCCAGATGGGCAGATGCCAGGCGCCGGTTGCCGTCGATGACGACGTACTCAGCTTCACCAAGCGCGTCTTCCTGCCCGGGGTGCGCCGCCAGGAAGGCAGCTCGCCGTGCCACGGTGACGGGCTGGATCTGTCCCTTAGCCCGCAGGGATTCCGCGGTTTCTTCGATGTTGGTGAGCTGCTCGCGCGGGTTGAACGGGTTGTGGGCCAGCAGCCTCAGTTCCACCGCAGCGGGGGGCCGCTTGCCCTCGCCGTTCATGATCTGCGTGCGCGTCCGGATGCGCCGGGGAGATTCCTGCTCTCCGCCTGCCGCATCCTCATCCATGCTGAAGCCGCGTGTGACCCGCGGCTGGCCGTCCTTCTTCTTGCTGGTGTTCCTCATACCGCCAGTTCCTTCGCCAGGTCGCGCATTGCCTGCGCATGTTCGCTGTCCGGTGCGTACTCAAGCAGCGGGATCTCGCCGTCAGCGGCCTCGCGGCCTTCCTTCAGGTCGCCGATCACCGCCAGAACAGCGGGGGAACTGCTCTTCTCCCACTCATCCTTGTTCTCCTTGACGAGCTTGCCGCGGCGGCTGTCGTACGCGTTGATGATCAGACCCAGGTAGTCGACCTGGATCCGGCCCTTCTTGCACAGGTCGTCCTTCTGGGACTTCAGCAGGCGGAAGGCGCGGTGGGACGCCTTGTTTGCCCAGACCGGGGTGATGACGCCTGATCGGTCCGCTAGTTCACCCTCGCGGCGGCGCACGTAATACAGGGCGGTGTCCATGTTCAGACCGAGGCTGGGCGGACCGTCGATGATGATGACGTCGTAGTCCTCTTCCAGCGGCTCCAGAGCGCGTTCCAAGGCGGCCTCGCTGAAGCTCACCTTGGACAGGGCGACATCCCGGAGGAACGCGTCGTCGGACGCGGGAAGCAGGTGCAGCCGCTCACCGAAGCGCTCCTGGTCCAAGGCGACCAGCAGGTCGTGGATGTCACCCTTCGCGGTGCCGTCCATGTGCATCATCAGCGTCTCGACGTCGTCCTCGTACATGAGGTCTTCGAAGCCGAGCTCGGCAGTGAGGTGCCCTTGCGGGTCGTAGTCAATGATCAGGACGCGACGGCCAGCCTCCGCGAGAGCCTGGGCAATGCCGGAGGAGATGAACGTCTTGCCGACGCCGCCCTTCTGGTTGGCCACTATGACCCGCACGACCGGCTGCGACACCAACGGGGTCGTGGGGGAGGGATGGTTACCGAGCCACAGAGTCAACGCCTGCGCGAGCCCCTGCACGTAGGTGATGCCGCGCTCCGAGCAGGCGGCCTTGAACTCGTCAGGGCCACCGACAGGGAGGAACGTCCCCCAGGTCTTGGCTCCGTCGGTGTCGACTTCGGGGACGTCGTCGGCTTCGTACCAGGCCTTGATGGCGTGCTCGGTCGCGTCCTGGATGTCCATTCCGTGCTCAAAGGCGCGGATCTTCAGGTGCCTACGCAGCTTCGGAGCGAGAGCAGTAATTAGCTTCTCTCGTTCTCCTCTGGGGCTCGGGATGCTCATGCGGCCGAACTTTACTAGGCGCGCTGCTCGCTCCGAGGGAAGTCGGCTCACGTATCACCTGTTGAGGCTCACGCAGCGGGCGTACCGCTGGGGAAACGAGGAACCGCCGACGACAGGTGGACACCCGAAATGACGCTGCCACAGCGCGTGTTGACGCAGCCCTCCCGCGACAGTGGGTGTGCTGGTTGGCGGTGGAGTTGGCTGCTGTGGGTCGGCGCGTCGGGTGAGGTGTGGGTGGCTGACTGTCCCGCAGTATTCGCACGACGTCGTCAACCGTCGCCATAGCGCCCAGGATCAGCGGCGCGATCACCGCCTGGAGGCGGTCCATCTGTCTGGATCCCGGCGGCTGGCTGGGGAATATGGCCGTCGCCGCTCTCGTGGTTGCCGATGGGGAGCGGCATCCTGTGTCGGATGC
Source organism: Streptomyces dengpaensis (assembly GCF_002946835.1). Lineage (NCBI taxonomy): Bacteria > Bacillati > Actinomycetota > Actinomycetes > Kitasatosporales > Streptomycetaceae > Streptomyces > Streptomyces dengpaensis. The sequence continues at coordinate 25,467 of NZ_CP026654.1, read as the reverse complement.
CGGGTCGGTGTCGGGCGGGGGAGGGGAGTCTCTGGTGCTGTGGTGGGTGGCGGCGCTGTGGGGATTGTCTGGTGCGGCCTCGGTGGAGAGCCTGGCCCTGTACCGCGCGATCCACCGGGTCAAAGACTTCCCCTGGCGGAAGAAGGGCGAAGTCGCCTTCACCGCCTACCTGGCCTCCGTGGTCATCCGGGTCGTATTGGGCGGGGGCCTGGCGGCCGCGTTCGGCGCGTCGGCTCAAGTCGCCGGTCCACTGGGTGCCCTCGCCGTCGGGATAGCCGCCCCGAAGATCGTTGAGCAGTTCCTCCGGCAAGGCCTGGCCCACCAGGCGGTGGAACCCCTGCCGCAAGCGGCCCCCGGCGTGCCCGCTCAGACGGCCAACGCTTCCGCGCAAGGAGGACCTGGTGCGGCGTGACTTCTTCAGCTCCCAGCTCTGCGTCGCCCTCGCACGCAGCACCCCGGCCTTCCAGCCGACATCGCGCCCTGCCCGCCAGGGCTTTCTCCACCAACTGGTCGACGCGCTGGCCCGAGTCACCCCCGCCTTCCAGGACGGACCAGTCACCACACAGGTGGGCACGGACGGATCTCCCGGTCCGCAGCCGCAGGCCAATGCACAGCAGCCTGCACCAGCCGCCCGGCAAGAGCCCGCACAGCCGGATGCACCCCAGCCGCGGCATGGCGGGCGGCTCCTCACCGTCGCTGAGGTCGCCGTCATCATGCGGTCCTCGAAACTTGCCGTGTACCGCCTGGTCCACAATGGGCATCTTCCGGCTGTCCGTGTGGGGCGGGCCCTCCGGGTGCCTGAGGAAGCCGTGCATGAATACCTGCGGGACAGCTTGCGCAGCGTGAGCTGATTCAGCGCGGCCGGTAGTCCCGACGTAGGGCAGGGCTACCGTCCATGGCTTGCGTGACGGCCCGCCTGGCGGGCGCGGCGGCAAAAATCTGGTGATGCCCTCCCGCCCTGCGGGAGGCACCTCGGATCACACTTTTATGCAGGTCACGGGCGGGTTTCCATGACCGGGTGACAATCAGCGAAGCGAAGATCGGCCCGGGAGGGTGGCCCTACTACTGCAACGGCGTGATGGTCGGCGACGGCCACCGCCCGGCGGGCAAGCCACTGCGCGACGCCCAGGACGAAGCGGGTGTCCCGCCCGGGATCTGGAAGGGCCGGGGCCTGGCCGCGCTCGGCCTGGCGGCCGGGGACGTGGTGACCGAGCGCCAGGCCGAACTGCTCCTGGGGGAAGGCCGGCACCCGGACGCCGACCGGATCGAGCGCGAGCTCCTGGACGCGGGCAAGAGCCCGGCTGAGACGCGGCGGGCGACGGTGCTGGGCAGGCCCATCGAGCACAACAAGTCGCCGGAGACCGAGAACGCGAAGGAACGGTCGCCCTGGCTGGCCATGGATCTGACGTTCCGGGCGCCGTCGACCGCTCAGATCGCGTGGGCGCTGCTGGACGACGCGACCCGCCGGGTGCTGGAGCTGTGCCAGGACATCGCCCGGGACAAGACGCTGGCGTGGGTGGAGAAGGCGGTCGCGGAGATCCGCTGGGGGAGCGGCGGCAAGCAGCGCAAGCCGGTGAAGGACGGGCTGATCGTCGCGATCTTCCGGCACTACGAGTCCAGAGCCGCAAAACCGCTACTTCACGATCATGCGGTGATTTCCATCCGTGCCCAGCGCCCGGACACGAAGGGGACGTGGGGCAACTTCTCCGCGGACTCGATGCTGACGCACATCGTCGCGGCCGACACCCTCTACACCCTCTATTTCATGGAGGAGGTGTCCGCCCGGCTCGGGTGGGCGTGGGAGCCGCGCGAGGTGACGCCCGGCAGGAGGCCTGTCCTTGAGATCGCGGGGATCGACCAGCGGCTCATCGGCTGGCAGTCGACCCGCCGTCAGCAGATCGCGGACGCGCTGCCCATCCTCATCGCCGACTACGAAGAGACGCACGGGCACCAGCCGGGGGAGCGGGCCGCCAAGGCGCTGGACCGGCAGGCCGCTGACCGGACCCGCCCGCCGAAGCGCAAGGCGCCGCGGTCGCTGTCCGAGCTGCGCGAGGGCTGGCGGAAGTCGGCGATCCGGGCGTTCGGCGCGGACACGGTGTACCGGCTGGCGGAACGGGCGCGGGCGGCGGCTGCGGCGGTGTGGGCGCGGGTGCGGCCGGTGGTCGACATAGCGCTGGCGGCCGTCGACATCACCGCCGTGGTGTACGTGATGCGCGGGGCGTTCAAGCGCCACCACCTGCTCGCTGAAGCCCGGCGCCACCTCGCCCACATCCTGCGTGGCCGCCCGCACGAGCCCGGCCTGGACGAACAGATCGTGCAGACGGCTGTCGACGGCTACACCCGCCCGGCTGGCCAGACGATGATGACCGCCGATCTGCGCGCCCTGTATCCGCACGACATCGAGGACCAGGCTGTGATCCGCCCGCTGACCCGTGCCCGGTCGGCGTCCCGCTACGACAAGGCCCGCCTCGCCGCCGGCGCCCTGACCGCCCGCGTGAACGCGGTGCGCCGCTCGCACCGGCTCGGCTCCCGCTCCCTTCCGCACACCGTCGCCGTGCCCGCCGGACCACCGCCGCGCTCGAGGCGGGACCGGGGCGAGGCCCGTACCGGGCGCGCGGTCCGCAAGACGGGCCTGGACCAGGAGCAGACGACCGACGTCGCCACGGTGGAGGAGAGCCGCCGCCTGATCGAGGCCGCCGCTGCCCAGATGGCCGCCAAGCTCCGGGACGGCGCCGCCCGTCGCGCCGCCGCACACGGCCCCCGGCCGCAGCCCGCCCCAGCACCCCACACCCAGCAGCCCGGAGCCCAGCCTGCGCCGGGCCCGAACACACCCACCGGAGGAGTCCGATGACCATCTCGCCCGACGACCCGAGGATCGAAACCGCCCTCGCCCGCATGCGGCAGGGCGCCCAGGAGCGTGCCGCCGTGCTCGGGCCGGCACCAGCGCCATGGCAGCCGATCTGGAAGCGGCCCCGCAAGCCGCTGACGAAGGCGGAGAAGAAGAAGCGGCTGCACCTGCAGCGCCAGCGCCTCCAGCGGGCGGGGCGCCGGCGCTTCTTCACCGGGCAGTCCCGTCGGCCCCGCCCCCGGCGGAACCGCATCGGCAGCGCGGCCAGCCGCCGCGACGCGCGCGCCCTGTCCCGGCTGCGGCACTCCAGTGCATGGCTGTGGTGACGATGCAGTGCACCGCACGATGCCCGGCATCCGATGCCGGGCACTCGATGCGCACCGGCGATGAAGTTCACTCTCCCCGCCGCACTCGATGCGCACCTGCGCGATGTTCTGCATCGTCCTGCGCACCGCGCCGCACCGGATGCGCACCGCACCGAATCCGGGTGCGCAGGGCATCCGGCTGACCCCTTGTCGGCACGGTCCGGCGGCGCGTTTCCCCTTGACAGAGTCCGCTACCCAGCACGTTTCCCCTTGACAGCTTTCGCTGCGACCGCCGATCGGGTCGCGGACAAGGGGGTGCGTGATATAGGCGCCCGGCCGGATTCCGGTGCGCACCAGGTGCGGTGCGCAGTGCGGGTGGTGCGCACCGTGGTGCGGACGATGCGCGGCATCGTCCGCACCACCCGCACCGCACCGCACCGGCCCGGCGCGGTGCGCGCTACACGTCGGTGGTGCGCACCGGATGCGCACCCGGTGCGGGGTGCGCATCGAGGGACTGGCCCAAGGCGACGTCATGCAGGTGGTGCAAGACGTCGCCGACGGTCTCGTGCTCCTGCGCGAGGATCTGCTCGATGAAGTGGATGATCGAGGTGGCCAGGAACTCGGTCACCTGCGGGCCGGTCTTCCCCTGCCAGAAGCACAGGGCGTCCAGCAAGACGCCTCCGAGCTCTGCCAGGGCGAACGAGCTCGCGGTCGGGATCTCCTCACGGTCACGGATCAGGACGGTGACGGGGATGATGACGCGCTCGGCGACGTCCAGGAGCATCTGGGTCAGCTCCGGTGCTTGGGCCGCGAACTCGGCTGCGGCTTCGGCATCTTCGGCCTCAACGGCCCGCAGGTAGTTGAAGGCACTCTGTACCGCGTCCGGGGTCATCGGGGCGAACAACGGAGTAACGGCGGTCTGGGACATGGACAGCTCCTCACAGGGCGATCGCCGTGCCGGTCACGACGTCTTCGATCACCTTCTGCCAGGTCACCTGTGGATAAGTTCCGGAGCCGGACGGGGGAGAAGTCTCCTCCCACCTGCACCTTCACGATGTGATCACGGCTCGGCAAAGCCCTGGATCACGGCGTCACACCGTCGGCGTTCGTCGTACCCGTAGGAGGTGAACGGCGGGATCGGCCCGCCCCACCGCCCAGGAGCACCTCGTGGCGAGCACCGCTGGCGAGCCAGAACAGGCCCGTGACCGCGCCCGCAACACCCCCTCCGTAGACCCCTCCATGACCCCCTCCGCGCCCCAGCACCGAGAATCGAGCGTTTCCGCAGGCCAGCCCCAACAGACAAGGGGTCGTCGTAGCTCCGACAACCCTCATAGCCAAAGGCGTCCTACACATAGAAAGAACTCGACAGAGCCAAGGCGGAGGGAACTGATACAAGCACTGGGGATCTTTCAGAGAGCGACTCCTGACCAACTGTGGAAGCTGACCCGACCGGACAACCAGCACGACAAGCTGACACGGGACAACCTCCTTGATCTCCAGGACCACCAGCTGGTGAGGATCGAGTCCGTACAGGACGACCAGCGTCAGGTGTGGGTACTCACCGCCCGAGGACACCAGGAAGCGAAGCGGCTGCTGGAGCCGAAGGGCATACGCGTGTCCGTGCTGCGCAGGGAGAAGTACCACCCCGTCACCGGCGCGCTGCTGGGCGGCAGCTACGACGACCACGCCGCGGCGGTCACCTCGACTGCCGCCGAACTGCACCGCGCCGGGATCGGGCATCGGCTCGGCTTCCAGACCGAGGTCGCCCACCGGCTCGGCAACGGATACGTGCAGCGGGCCGACCTGGTGATGCGGGCGCCGGCCTCGGGAGTGCCGGTCATGTTGCTGGAGATCGACCGCCGCAGCGAGGACGCCCACGACCTGGTGCACAAGCTGCGCCGGTACTGGCAGTGGGGCCGAATGCTGCCGCCGGGCACTGACAAGTACACCGCGGACCTGGCCCGCTCCCGGCCGGACGCGATCGAGCACGTCGACCACGAGAAGCGGCTGTGGCGCCGGGTCTACCCGCCGACCGGCCGGGAGGGCCTGGCGCCGGTGGCGTTCGTGTTCGCGGACACCACGGAGGCGAAGGTGGCCAACACGGTCGCCGTGCTGGAGGAGGCCGGCCGACGCTACTGGGCACCGCGCCGGTACGACACCTACCACCGGGGCATCACTGCCCGCGACTACGGCCAGGCCGTCCCCGTTGTCGTCACCACCCTGGAGCAGCTCCAGGAGCACGGCGCGGACGCGGCGGTGTGGCGGCGGCTGGGACATGAGGGCGAAGTGACGCTGACGGCCGCGCTCGACAACTCCGACGGCGACGCCCTCTACCGCCGCCAAGCCGCCCGCGCCGACGCGGAGGAGAAGCAGCGCCGGGACGCTGAGCGGGAGGCGCAGCGGCCGGTGTGCACGCGGTGCGGGGCGAAGTTCACCGACGAACGCTGGGAGGAGACCAGCATGCGCAGACGTCGGTGGGAAGCGGGGGACCTGGGCGTGTGCGCGGCCTGCCACGCCGACGACGTCGCCCGTGAACAGGCCGCTGCCGAAGCCGCCCGCGCGGCTGCGGCCGTATCGGCGGAGCCGGAGGCGGACGACGGCCAGGAACCTGGCGGGCTCCGGGGCCTGTTCCGCCGGCGGGCCTGACCGTGCGGGGACTGCCCGGTCCGGTGACTGCTCGCTGCGACAGCCGGACGCCTCTCACGAGCCGGAGTTCCGGGCAGGTCCGGGCCGATAGGGTTTCGACGCTGCTGAACACTCTCCCGGAGATGCTGTGGACGATGAACTCCCGGTCGCGCAGGTCCACCTGCAGCGCGGCCAGATCTACCGGTCGTGCGCGTCGGCGAGCGGCTCGCCCCGGTACGTACGGATCCTGGAGCGGGACCGTGGAACGGACCGGTACCGGATCGCTGACGCGGTCACCGGCCGGCGTCCGCGCGATATCGACGGCCGCCGCCTGCACCCGTACGAGGACGGCCGCGGCGGTGCGTTGCGGCGGACCGGCTACGTTCTCGTTGATCCGCACGAGTTCGTGAACGAGCTGATCGAGCGCGCCCTGTTCGGCGGTCGCCATCGGCACCCGTTCGTCATCGCTGGCTCGGCATTCTCCCGGGACGTGTACCGCGGCGGCTTCCTGCGCGTGTGGCCCGATGCCGATGCCGATACCGAAGCGGAGGCGGCGCTGAACGCGGTACGGGCTGTCGTGTCCGCCCTGGAGACGGCCTCCTTCGACGTGGAGCCGGCCCCCGGCATCGAGGACGAGATCCGGGTGCGGTTCGGCGGGAAGCTGACATGCCCGGCGATGCACTCCTCTGGCCGGGGCCGCTGGTACTGCGACCGAGAGCGCGGTCACGAGGACGACCATCAGGACGACCGTCTGCTGGAGGACTGGCCCAACACCCGCGCCCCGGTTGCGCCCCCGTGGTGGCTGCCCGCGCCGACCGCGCCCGGAAGGGCTCCCTCCCGAACGTCATCGAAGACGCGGGACGGGGTAACCGCGCAGGCCATAGGTTTGCCGTCATGACGGACTTGCGGGATCTGTGGTGGCGGGCGGGGAAGACGGCTTTCCCGGTGTCGACGGAGAAGAAGTGGCTGAACGAGTCGTGGGAACAGGCGGTACGCCGGTCGGCCACCCTGCTCGAACCGGCGTGGCCGAAGGACTACAGCAGCGGCCCCTTCGTGCACGCCCTGCCCACCGTCGCGTTCGTCCTCTACGCCGGTGTGGGCGGCATCAGCAGGCCGGAGTACGCCCCGGTCGACAAGATTGTCGACGCGCTCACGGCCCCGCAGCCCGGCTCGGGTGATGCTGTCTCCCTCGAGGACGCCGTCCGCGCCGGGCTGACGAAGCACGGGCACGACCTGGACGACGACTCGCAGCTGTCCGTCCTGTTCCACTACCTCGCGGTGTACCGGGAGCCGATCACCCAGGGCTTCGGCGGGATGGAACTGACCTCCATGGACCAGTGGCCGGGCGGGACCCTGATGAAGGACGCGGCACGGTGGGCGAAGCACCAGATCGCCCACCACCACCTGAGCGGCGCCGACCCCATCGCCTGACCGGCGCGCGGCGTCACACGGTCAGGTCGAAGTCAGCGACCACGGCGGCGTGGTCCGACAGCCCGCCGTCCACGGCCTCCTTGTACACCCGGTAGTCGACCAGAGTGGGGGCCAGGGCCGGGCTCGCCAAGATGAGGTCCTGGCGGCGCGGCACGTCGTCCACGCCGAACGCGGCTGTGGGAACCGTCTCCTGGCCGAAGCGGGCGGCGGCGTCGACGAACCCGGCGCGGGCGAGCAGCTCCACCGCCTCCCGGTCGGCGATCTGCTCGGGGCCGTGGCCGGGGGGCCGCAGATGGCAGTCGAGCAGGTGCGGCGGCAGCCGTGTCCAGTCCGGCTCGGGGAAGCCGAGCCCGATGGAGTTCATGTCCCCGACGATCAGCGACTTCCGCCCGGGACCGGCGAGGAACTTCAGCGGGCCGACCTCCCGCGCCCGGTTGCGCGGGTCGGACGGGTCCAGGTGCAGGTTGCGCAACTCCAGCTCCACGCCCGCCAGTCGCAGGTTCGCCCAGCCCATGACGTGGTGGTAGCGAGCACGGTCCGCGTCCTCGGCATCGACGGCCACCCTGCTGCTGAGCAGGATCGCAGAGTGGAAGCGGTGGCCGGCCGTCGTGACGTTGGCCTCCGCGAGGAAGCCGCGGGCCATGCCCAGCTGGCGGACCGCACGGTGTAGGCGCTGCCTGCCCAGTACCTCCCAGAAGTTGCACTCCTGAAGGGCGAGGATGTCCGGTTTCAAGGAGCGCAGGAACGCCATCTGCCCGTCCCAGCGGTCGGCCGGCCCGAACCCGGAGTCCGTGTGCCCGCCGAAGAGCGTGTTGAAGGTGACAACCCGCAGGACGGGCATGGAGATCTCCTCTGTGTAGTCGGCCAGCAGGCAGCAGACCGGGACTGACCGTGCGACACAAGCGCTACACGGCCACGCGATCCTGCGGGGCATGAGCATCCTCTCCCAGGAACTGGCCTGCGTAATCGGCGAGATGGGGCCCGGCCGGTGCGTACTGCTGATGGGCGCCAGCGGGTCGGGCAAGTCCACCCTCGCCGCACGGCTCGCCGCGGCGACGGGCGCCGTGGTCGTCTCCTACGACAGCCACCAGCGCCTCACCGGCGGCGACACCGGCACCGAACCGGTCGGCGAGCGGGCGCTGGCAGCGGCGTGGGCGGAACTGGAAGACCACTGCGCCGCCGGGAGACAGGCGATCGTGGACGGCACCCACTGCCAGCCCGAGCGCCGCGCCGCCGTACGCGCCATCGCTGCCGCGCACGGCATGGGCACCGTCGTCCTCGTACTGAGGGCGTCCCTCCCGACGTGCCTGGCCCGCCAGGGGCTGCGGCAGCGACAGGTGCCCGACGCGGACGTGGCGCGTCAGCACGCGGCCATCACCGCGGCGTTGCCCGCCCTGGTCGGCGAGGGCCATACGGCCGTGCTCCAGCTGACGGCCGACGGGCGCTGAGGACCTGTCACCAGGCGGTCCGGGCCCGAAAATCCCGCACGGATGTCAGTGGCGGCGATCACACTTGATCCATGACGCTCGACCGTGCCGATGCGGCACCGCCCCTGCTGATCCCCTCCGGGTCGGCGTTCAACCCGATGGTGCTGGACCGGCGGATGCTGCTGCCCGTCCTCGACACCAACGCGCTGCTGGTCGAAGCCTGCGCCCTGGCCAAGCACGGCGGCCGACCGGACCGGGTCACCGCGCTGGCCGTCACCGGCCGCGCCACCCCGTACATCGCCGCGCACATCCCCGGCGAAATCGACGAACACCTCGCCAAGGTGGCCGCCGACCACGAGGCGCCGGAACGGCAGGCACGCCGCGTACTCAATGAGCAGATCCTGCCTGCCCTTCGCGTGGTCGACCTGGAGATCCGCGATCACCTGGCCCCGCAGACCCGCCACATCCTGCGGGTCGACCGGGAGATGCCGAAGCGGCACCGGGGCGACCCGGACGACGCGCCCACCATGGCGCTCGCGGAGTTCCTGGGACCGTGCGTCATCGTCTCCAAGGACAGCGTCTTCTCCCGCTTCGGGCTCGCCGTCATCGACTGGATCCCCGTCGCGGAGTGCATGCTGCGCCTGGCCGGCCTGGAGGCCACCGCCGCGAACGCGCTGGAACTCATCGACATCGCGTTCCAGCTGTTCGGTGCCGGCGTTCACCGCCTGGTGGTCCTCGCCGCGAACAACCCGCTGGCCACGACGGCCGCCGTGGGCGGGCTGCTGTGGTGGTGCCACCGCCAGGGCTACCTGACCCGCGACAACTGGAGACGTCGCCTGTCGCAGGCAGGGGGTGTGGCGAAGCCGCTGCTGGAGTTGGCGGAAGCCGGGATGACCGAGCACCGGGCGCTCAGCGACTCGCTCCTGGTGGTGGAGCCGCCGGTCTATCCCACCCGCGAGCAGCTCGCGGCCCGGTACCTCGCGCGCTGCGGCCGACCCCTGACGCCCGGCGAGCTGCGTGACGCGCTCGCCCGGCGCGGCCACATCATCTCCGCCGCGCAGCTGAAGCGGGACATGCAGGACCACGGCGCGTTCGTCCGCGCTCCCGGCGACCTGTGGACCGTCGGCCGTCCGGTGCGGAAGTAGACCTGACCCGGGCGCCTCCAAGACGCAGCCAAAGTCGCGGGGGCGCCCGGCGGGACGGCTCCCGAAGTCGCCGCGCCACCCGGCGGGATGACAAGGCCCAGGGCGCACACCGTGCCCTGGCGACGGCGTACTCAGGTACTCCGACGTCATCAACCGGAAGGCAGCCATGAGGCCCAGCAAGCAGCAGAACAAGGAAGCGCCGGCCAGAAACGGCGACCCGGGCGACCTGTGGCACGCGATGGCCCGTCTCCACGCAACCCATCCCGATCCGGTCGGCCTCGGCTGGCCGTTCGAGCGGCCGGCGGCACGGCTATCGATCGTGAAGCCGGAGGACATCGTCCTCTCTGCGCGGGTGGAACTGTTCGAGGGAGAGCCGGTGCGCAGCCTTCGCGACGTACTCGGCACGGTGGCGCACGACCTCGACAAGGGCAGCGGGTTCGGCGAGTACGCTCTCGTGCCCGACGTCGCACTGGAGCTCATGATCGCCGTGCGAGAGGAACTGCCGCTGCACACCGGCCACGTCGCAGGCCTCACCCAGCTCCTGCGGGACTCCATTGGCACCATCGGCGCCCGCAGCACACCAGGGGGCGGCCAGTGCTTCCACTGCGAGGGGACCGGCAAGGCCCGCCCCCTGTGGGAGCGGTCGTTGTCAACCGGCTACGACGTCGCGTAGTTCCCGTACAGCGCGCTCGCGGTGGCACTGGGCGGGGATCGCCTCGAACAGGTCCAGGGCGCGGCGGCGGACCAGGCCGGTGCGGAAGCCGGCGGGCAGCGCGGTGAGGGCGTCGACCGTACGACGGCACGCCTGCTCGGTGTCGCCGTCGTGATGGGAGCACGCCGCCGCGTCGATGTTCAGCAGGGTGCGCGTCATGCTGCTGGTCGGCGCGGACAGCTCCAGCGCCCGCTGCTGGCTCTCCCGGGCGCGGCGGGTATCCCCGAGGGTGGTGAAGGCGTGGCTGAGGTGGACGTGGTGCTTCTGCTCGCCGTACGTCAGCCAGGTGTCCGACCGCTCGGAGGCGGGGAGCCGGTTCATGAGGGCGTCGGCGGCGGTGAGCGCGGCGCGGGCCTGTTCGCTCTGGTGGTTGAGGGCGTAGGCCCGGGCGGCGACGGCCGCCGCCAGCACAGCGGCGGCGGTCGGCCGGGTACCGGCGGCAAGCCGGGCCCGGTCGGCGAGCTCTGCCGCTGCCCTCGGTGCGCCGTAGTTGAGCGGCACCATCGCCTCCCTGGCCAGCACCCATGCGTGCAGCTGGTCGTCGCCGGATTCGGCGGCGGCCCGGGCGGCGGTACCGAACCACGAGCGGCTTTCGCGGCGGCTGCCCAGGTCGTGCAGCACGATCGCCGTCATCCCGGCCATCTGCCCGGCCGTCCGGCACAGACGCGCCCGGACGGGAGCGGGCTGCGGGACGGTGAGCAGCGGGCGCAGGGTCGTGAAGTCCGTGACGAGGTCGGCCAGGACGCGGGTGGGCTGCTGCCCGTGGTAGCCGTACCCGTAGCTCTCGGCAGCGGCCTCGAGGTCGGCCAGGTCCTGGGGAACGTCGGGGGAGAGGGTCTGGTCGACGTCGGTCCGGGCGGCGGTGAGCGCGGCGAGGGCCGGAGCGGTGAGGCCGGCGGCCAGCGCGCCACGCAGCAGGTTGCGGCGCTTCATCGGATCTTCTCCATGGTCGGACTCCGTGCTGAGAACGGCGGTGTCTTCCCAGGGTTGCGCAGCAAGCCCCAGTAGGGCACCGGGAATGCGCAGTCCGTCGGCGATTCGCTCGACAGTCGTGAGGGCGGTGACAGATGTGATGCCCCGGGCGGTCTGGCTGACCCGCTCGGCCTTGAGCGCGCACGCCTCCGCGATCCGGTTGAAGGAGATACCCGCGTCGTGGGCCATGGCGAACACGGTGGTGAAGTCCCGCGCGCGCAGGGCCCGGACGAACACCGGGTCGGTCAGCAGGTGGTGCGGCACTTGGGCGGGTGACGGCGGTAAGTCGTCCACAAGTCCCCCAGAACTCTCGTGGAATGACGAAGCGTCAGCCCAACGACCATACCCACCGTGGGGGCCCCGTCACGGGGTTATCGCCAGGGCTTTCCGTGGCTGTACTGGCGGTGTTCGCGGCCGTGCCGTCCAGGGCCCGGCCGACCGATCAGGAGGAGGGTCCTCATGCAGAGTCCCGTCCAGCCCCCGCCCGCCACGTCCGGGCCGTCGACCGGCGGCCTGGTCCGCTCCCGCCGGGCGATCGTCGCCGCCCGGGGCCGCAACGCCATCCCCTCGGACGGCGGCGGCACCGGCAAGAGCGACGGCAACGACTGACGAGCGGGAGCCCTGACGCGATGACGCACACGTCCATCGCGGCGTGCCTGGGCGGGGAGGAATTCCTCGCCCAGGCACTGCACCGCGAACACCGCCACGTACCCGGCGCCCTCGATGTCGCCGGGATCATGACCTGGGACGACCTCAACCAGATCCTGGCCGCCCACCGCCTGGAACCGCCGCGCATGCGGCTGTCCCGCGACGGCGAGACGCTGCTGGTCGGCGGCTACACCACACCGGTCGCCACACGCCGCCACACCGTGTGGCACCGCCTCCACCCGGCCGAACTGCACGCGCGCCTGAAGGAGGGCGCCTCGCTCGCCCTGGACAGCGTCGACGAACTCCACCCGCCCCTCGCCCGCCTCTGCGAAGCGATCGAGCGCGACCTCCGTACCCGCGTGCAGGCGAACCTCTACGCGTCGTGGACCAGCACCGAGGGCTTCGGCGTCCACTGGGACGATCACGACACCGTGGTCGTCCAGCTGGAGGGCGCGAAGCGGTGGAGGATCTACGGCACCACCCGCCCGTTCCCGCTGTACCGCGACATCGAGGACCCGGGCGAGGCGCCGACCGAGCCGGTCGCCGACCTGGTCCTGTGGCCGGGCGACGTGCTGTACGTGCCGCGCGGCGTGTGGCACGCGGTCTCTGCCGACCAGGGCACCCGCTCCCTGCACGTCACCTGCGGACTCCAGACCCACACGGCGACGGACCTGATGGCGTGGGTGTCCGAGCAGCTGCTCACGCACGAGGACTGGCGCCGCGACCTGCCGCTGCTCGCCGCGCCGGACGTCCAGGCCGACGCCGTGGACGGGATGCGCAAGCGGCTCGCCGAACTGCTGGACGACCCCGGGCTGCTCGCCCGCTACCGGGCCGCAATGGACGGGCAGGCCGTCGGCCGGATGGTGCCGAGCCTGCCGTACATCGACGGCATCCCGGTCGACGGTGGTCTGCGGGTGCGGCTGACGACCGCCCGCGCGGTGCTGGAGGTCGGCGAGGACACGGTGACGCTGTCCGCCGCCGGGAGCACGTTCGAGTTCGCGCCCGCGGCGGAGGCGGTGCTGCGCCCGCTGGTCGACGGCCGCACCGTGGACCTGGCCGCGCTCGCCGACGCGGCCGGCCTCGCCCTGGAGGACGTCGTCGGGCTGGTCCAGGAACTCGTTGCCGGGCAGGCCGCGACGGTGGGGAGCCTTCTGTGACGGCACAGCTCGCTCTGGGCACCTACCGGTGCCGGGCGATCCCGGAGGCGGCCGTCTGCGCGGCCGCCTCCGGCGCGCAGTGGATCGACACCGCCCCCAACTACGCCACCGGCCGTGCCCAGGAGTTGCTGGCTCCGGCCCTGGCCGCCCGCCCGTCCCTGCGGATCGCGACGAAGGCCGGCTACTTCACCGCAGCCACGGGCGCCGACGCGGTGAACGCCGGCGTCCTCACCGAGGACCAGGCGGTGACCGGGCACAGCCTCGCACCGGAGTACGTGCGCTGGCAGATCCGCCGCAACCGCGAGCAGCTCGGGCGGGAGCGGCTGGACATGGTCCTGCTGCACAACCCCGAGCGCGCCCACCCCGGCGACCGCCCCGCCCTGCACCGTGCGATCCGGGACGCCTTCGCCGTCCTCGAGGAATCCGTAGCGGCCGGGCACATGGCCGGGTACGGCATCGCCACGTGGGCGGGCTTTCAAGAGGAGGCGTTCACGGTGGAGGAACTGCTCGCCCTGGCCGGTGAGGTCGCCGGCGGACAGCAGTACCACCACCTGGTCGCCGTCCAGCTGCCGGTCAGCCTGGTGATGATGACGCCGATCGTCCAGGCCCTGCACGGCCGGGGCCCGCTCTGGGCAGCGGCCGGGGCGGGGCTGCGGGTGATGGCCTCGGCTCCGCTGCACGGCGGTGAACTGCCCGGCATCGTCGACCAGGAGCTCGCCGACCTCGTACAGCCGGGCCTGACTCCCGCACAGGCGTGCATCCTGGCCACCGCGTCATGCCCAGGAGTGACGGACGTCCTCGTGGCCGCGTCCAGTACGCCACACTGGAAGGAGGCCGCCGACGCGGTCGCCCAACCCCCTCTGGACACGGCCCGATTGAGGGAGATCACCGGTGTACTCGCCTCCCCCTGACCCAGACACCGAGCGCCGCATGCGCGCCCACCACGCCAGCGCCGCCCGGGCTCTGGACGTCCGGACGGAGCAGGGCTCGGAGTTCTGGGGGTGGGCCGGACGCACCCTGGGAGCTCCGGCCCGCACCGCCGCCGGAGAGCCCGCCTGGCTGCGCCTGGTGGCCGCGCCCGAGGACAAGGCCTCGGGGAAGTTGTGGGACGGCGCCCTGGACGCGCAGCACGCCTTCGGTGACCTTGACGGGCACCGTCCCGCGCTCCTGGGCGTGCACGACGCCTTCGACGACACCACCGCCTACCGGGCGGAACTGTCGGCCCGTGTCGAAGAGCCGGTCCTGTCCGACGACCCGGTCCTCCAGCACGAACTCCAGCTGCCGGACACCTGGTGGGAGGACCTCGCCGGAACGCTGGAGAAGGTGGCGGCCGTCGACACCGGCCGCGTCGCCGTACGCCAGCAGTACATGGACCGGGCCATCCCGCAGTTCCTCGGGATCCCGGCGCCCGCCGTGACCCGCTGGACCACAGCCCACGCGGACCTGCACTGGGCGAACCTCACCGGATCGCCTCTGCAGGCGCTCGACTGGGAGGGATGGGGCCAGGCCCCTGAGGGCTTCGACTGCGCCACGCTCTACGCCTACACACTGCTCCGGTCGGACACCGCCGCCCGCGTCCGCGCCGCCTTCCCCGTCCTGGGCAGTCCGGCCGGCCTCGCCGCCGAAGCGACCGTGTGCGCGCAGCTGCTCCAGACCGTGGACCGGGGAGACAACCTCATCCTCGCCGACCGGCTCCGGGACTGGTCCGACGAACTCCGTCGCCGCTGACACCAGGGCGGCCCGCGCCGTCCTGCCGGGGCTCGGTCAGTGATCAGCCTGCCCATCCGATGTCACGGACCTCGATCGCTCCGGCGTGCGGCATGTACTGGATCCAGCAGCGCCGTCCGAACGCCTCCCGGATCTCCTCCACCGAGCCCGGGTCACGGACGTCGGGCCAGGCCCGCGGATCCATCCGTGCGACCTCCACGAGCGCCATCACCTCCTGGCGGGCCTGGTCGTTCGGCAGCTGCGCCATGACCTCCACCGCGAGTTCCTCCACCACCACGCCGTACCGCATCCCGCACACCCCCGTGTGATCGACTCGGGCAGCAGCGTACGGAGGAACCGCTGATCGCGTTCCGGCCTGTGGATAACCCACGTCCGTGCTGCTCAGCGACCCCGGAGCGCGGCGCGGATGGCGTCGGCGTAGGGCCGGATGAAGGCCTGCGCCCGCTGTTCGGCCTGAGCGTGCTCTTCGGCGGTCAGGGCCCGCCGGACGCACAGTTCGGTGATCTCGACTTCGTACGTGCGGTAGTCGTCTGCGGGACGGGGCAGCGGGACGGGGTACAGGTGCCAGCCGTGCGCGGTCGCCCGCCACAGCTGGCGGTCGCCCTCGATGAGGCTGCCGTAGTGCTCGATGAACATCGCCACGACGTCCGCGGTGAAGTATGTCGACGGCCGGTCGCCCGCCGTGCACCCCGGACAGTCGTCCTTGCCGGTGCACGCCGTCAGGCGCCGGTCGTAGCGCGGCGGCCAGAAGCGGGGGTGTGCGCGCTGCTGGGTGTAGGTGCGGCCGACGGGCCGACGGTGGACTTCGACGTGGCCGCCGGCCTCGAGGCAGCGCACCGCCCGGCGTACGGCGGCGCGCTGGGCGTCGGTCGGCTGCTCGACTCCGTAGACGACGCGGGCGAGGCCGGTGACCGAGGTGGCCAGCGGGTGCCGTCGACGGTGCTGAGGCCGCCGGGCTCGCTGCGTACGTGCGCCAGCACGGCCCGCTGTACTCGCCCGAGTCCTCGTGACACGCCTCCAGTGTCCCGCTCCGCCCGCGTCTGGGATACGAGCGCTTACGACTCCCGCCGGGGTGATCGGAGTGAAGGTGTTGGGCGTCTGAGCAACGAACGCTTACGCCGCCCTGCCGGTGGGGCGGGACGACGAAGCCTCCGGAACCTGGCCGGTCCCGGAGGCTCATCCCTTGCTCCGCAGGCGCTGCTCAACGAGCGCGGCCCTGACGGCGTCACGCGGCAGCGGGATCCGCCGCGTTCTCGAAGGGGCTGGGGTAGGCGGCCATCTCCTCAAGCCGTGAGATGACGGCACGCGCATCGCCCAGGGCCCGGTGACCGCCGCGCAGCTTCTGCCAGGTGTAACTGCCCCAGTAGTCGTGCCAGTCGCCGAAGAACGCGGCGTACTGCTCCATCGCGCACTCCTCCCACACCTGCGCGTCCAGCCAGGCCTGCCCGGCCGCGTGCCGCCGGGCGCCGTACCGGGGGTGCTTGGCGAAGTCGACCGTGCCCTGGGCGACGTGATGCAGGTGGAGCTCCCACCCCAGCCGTCCGGTGTCGTACTCCCGGTTGTAGATCACGACCCGGCGCCCGGCGAGGGCCTCGGTGAGACGAGGGAGGACCTCGGAGAAGGTGGGCGCGTCTTCGACCATGGCATCGGTGATTTTGTGAATCGCCGTGGCCTCCGCAGGAATCGGCTCGCCGCCGGGGTTGATCAGCGTGTCGAGCAGAACCTCGCCGGACGCCGTGGTGACGGCGATCTCCACGATCCGCGACGTCGCGGTCAGCCCCGTCGTCTCCGTGTCCAGGACCGCGTACCCGTCCGGGTCGGCGAGGATCTTCTGAGCCCACGCGATGGTCGGCCCGAGATCGTCCCACCGGGCACGGTCCGCCCGCCGCTGCGCCTCGATGCGCTCCTGCTCGATCTCCTGGTCGCACGGAGTGCAGTGCCAGTCGGCCACCGCCCGCTCACGCTCACTCATCGCCGCCCACACCGCGAGCGGGAACAACTGCACCAGACACCGCCGACAGGAGCGATCCACCAGCGACAGCGCCACCCGCCGCCCGTGCTCAAGACGTTCGTCGCACGCCAGGCACATCCCGTCGCCCCAGCTCCTGGCCGGCGCCGGGGTCCGGAAGACGGTGCCGCAGTCCTGGCACGTCCGACGGCGCAGATCCGCCCGGCGCCGGGACTCCCGGTCCTCGCACACGCCGCACATCCCCCACACCGGGACCGGGAACACCTCGCCGCAGTCGGTGCAGGTACGGCGCGCCTGCATCTGCCGACGCTGCAGAGCCGACAACGGCCGCATCTTCACCGACTGCTCCGGGTCCCACAGCGCGATCCGAGTCCCGTACCAGTGGGCGTAGACGTACGCGGTCGGCCGCTGTCCCGCAGCGGGCTTGCGCCGCACCGTGCCCAGTTGGGCCTTCGTCCGTAGGAACGCCGGTGCCCGGCCGCTTGCGTACGCCGGCACTCCCTTCACGAACTTCAGCGGCTTGCCCCGGGCTGCCCGGTCCGGCGCGACGTCGTCCTCCTGGACCGCCGACGCGGTCAACACCTCGTTCACGAATTGCCTCCTTCGGCCTAGCGGCGACTAACCGCAACAGAACGTGACATAGTGCATAAAAAACTGTCAAGTGCTAAGAAAAGCAGGCAAGTTGGGCGTATGCGCTTAGATACCCGCTCGCATACGCGAGGGAAAAAGTCACCCGTCCGGGCGTCCGGCGGAGCCCGGGAGCCGCCACGTGGTCGGCAGCGTGGTCTGCCCCGACCACGCCTTCGGCCATGCCACGTCCAGCCCCGACCACGGCTAGTCAGCGCACCGCTAACGCCTGCAGAGACCGTGAGGCGGCTGGTTGCCTCTCGTATTGCCCTTCTTGGCGCCCTTCTTGGTGCCCCTCGTAGTGCTTCTCGTAGTGCCCCTCATATGGCCTCGACTGGTTAACAGTTGGCGTTAGAGCACGCTCCTGACCAGGTCGACAAGGGCCGGATACGCGCTGGCCTGATGGCCGACTACTTCGCTGCGCAGGGTCTGCGGGCGAAGTACAGACCCGTGCCGTCGTCTGCGGCGGCCGTACGTCAGGTCGGACGGTGCCCGGACTCCGTCCAGCGGACTCGCTGGACGGAGTCGTGGACGGGGCGCCGCATGGGGTGCGGAGGGGCCGTGCTGGAGCAGGTCGCCCAGCAGCGCCACGAGACGGGGACGTCGTACAGGGAGCGGGGCGGAGCCAGCAGCCAGGCCCCCGCCCGCAGGGCAGGGCTCGCCGCCGGGGCCTTCCACTTGACCGAGTAGGGTCCGAAGCATGGCGACCCCCGACGAGGTGCTGGCTGCGCTGACCGAACTGCGCAGCGAGCTGGACGCACACGACTGGCAGCCGGATGAGTACGACCACGTCATGGCGACGGCGATGCAGGCGGAAGGCGGGGCGAGCGCCCATGCCGTACGAGTCGGGCTGCGTGCGGCCGGCCCCGAGGTCTCCCACGGGCGGCTCGCACCCGTCGCGGCGCGGTGCGCCGCGATCCTGGACTCCCCGACCCGTGCCGCGTCGCAGGACGGCCGGGAACTGCGGCTCGCCCTGGACGACGTGCTGCACCTGGTCGTGCGCGCCACCAGCGGCCAGCTCCAGATCCTGGGCACCCGATCGCAGGGCGACACCGTGACCAGCACGCCCGGCCGTCGCTCCACCTCATAGAGCGCCGTGTTGCGCTGGGTGTTGCGGTAGAGGTTGCGCCAAGTGTTGCGCTGAGTGTTGCGGTAGGTGTTGCGCCAGCCTCCGCAGCGCACTGGAGTCCGACCAGGTCACCGCGGGCGTACGGCGTGGTCGGGTCGCTGACATCCCCGTTGCGACCCCCTTCGACCATGCCCTGGCTGGAGTTGAGGATGAGGGAGGGCGGGATGGGCGGCGCGGACGCAGCCGGGGATCGGGGCGCGCTCTTCGGTGTTGCGCGTCGGCGGGGCCTCCGCGCCAGACCGCCGTCAGTGCGGCGGTGACGTCAGGCGGGGGACGTCGGCGGGGGAGAGGTCAGGGCGGGCACGATGCCAGCGTGCGGGATGCCGCCACCGGCCGGAGGCGTCGCGGGCGACGTCGACGCCGACTTCCACCACCAGCTCGGGTTCCACCAGCGTGACGTTCAGCTTCTCCTGACTGCCCCACCCGGCGCTGAACGACCAGCCTGTCCACGGATGACCGCGCTGCCCCGCAGTGAGCAGACCGGCGACCGCCGTACCTGCCGCCCGGGCGAGGGTGGTGGTGCGGCCGACGTACTGAAAGCGGCCTTCGGTGTCGTACCTGCCGAGCAGCAGCGTGCGGGGAGCGGCCAGAGAGCCGGTGATCGCGCCGACGACCGCCTCGCCCGTCTCGCGGACCTTGAATTTCTCCCAGCCCCTCACCGACGGCTTGTAGGCGCCGTCCAGTCTCTTGAAGACCACCCCCTCCATCCCGACGGACGACCACGTCAGCCACTCGCGCACGACGTCGGCCTCGGTGGTCGACGGGCACAGCGTCCACGGCGCGATGAGCCGGCGGGCGGCGAACACGGACTCCAATGCGGCCCTGCGCCGCCGGTACGGCCACCCGGTCGTGTCCGTCCCGGACAGCCGCAGCAGGTCGAACGCGACGAAGTGGGCCGGCCACTCCTGAGCCGCCCGGGCGGCCCCGGCACCACGCCGGGCAAGCCGGTTCTGCAGCCGCTCGAACGCGAGGCGGCCCGCGGCGTCCCATACGATCAGCTCGCCGTCCAGCGCGGTCGCGTCCGGGAGCTGCACGGCCCCGGCCACGACCTCCGGAAACGACGGCCCCATTTCGGTGCCGCGCCTGGAGCGCAGCACCACCTGGTCGGCGTCGACGGAGACGAGAGCCCGAAATCCGTCCCACTTCGGCTCCGCAGCACAGCCCGGCCGCAGATCGGGCACGGACACGGGGGTGGTCAGCATCGGCTCCGGCAGCGTCCATGTCACCTCCCATCCCTTCCGCTCGCGCAGGACACGGCTCCGGCTGTGACGGCCGCCTTCCCTCGTTCAGCGGTACGGCCGTCCTGAGTGGTGCTCGTTGAACGGACATGACCACCACGCTCTTGGCGCCCCTGTGCCGCCACGCCCCTGAACGAGGCCACCGCTGCCAGCCGTACAGCGGCTTCGACGACGGCGACGGCTGGCACCACGACGGACTCATGGTCGATCCCGAGTTCCCGCTCCTCTATAAGCGCGACCCGTGGTGCTGGTCGCCCGAGCTCGGCTTTCACCGCTCGCGCACGCCGAACGTCCCGCACCGCCTGACGGGGATCACGGGAAGGAAGTTCGTCAGCAACAAGGGCATGCAGATGTGGCAGGCCCTCCGGCTGGGTGCGGGCTGGGGCATCAGCAGTGAGCCGTGCGACGACGGCCACTGGACCGAACAGACCTGGCGGGTCTTCGAGGCTGTCGACTACCGGTGGAGCGGGGATCTGGAGCCGGTCGCCCGGCTTGGCCAGCTGGTCGGCCGCCACGTCGACAGCGGCGGCCAGGACCGCATCGCTGATGACGACGCGCTTCTCACCGGATGGTTCCGCGACGCGATCCTCGAGTTTCTGCCTCACCCCGGCCTCGGTGAGTGGAACGACGTCTTGCTGCGCGCCTGCCACGGCCAGGGCGAACAGGACCGCGACTGGGTCCATCAGCAGATCCCACCGGAGCCGACGCACCGCCGGCAGCGGCGCCGCGAAGAGCCGCGCGTCTACGTCTGGGAGTACTTGAGCCGGACTTCCCAACACAACGGCGGCATGCGCTCCATCAGTGCCACGTTCCGCATGACCGAACCCACCGACACCCAGGCGATGGAGTGGATGACCGCGACCATGCGCCACGCGCTGCGCTGGGGCGGTTCGCTCCCGACCTCGGCCTGACGACCGCCGGCCCCATGTCCGGGCAGAGCCGCCGCCCACCCGCCGACAGCACGAAGCCCCGGGCTACAACGCCCGGGGCCTCTCAGTGCACTTCGCTTGACCACCCGGTTCAACGACCAGCCGCGGCCGGTGTCACGCCCACTCCATGCCCAGTTCCCGCAGCGCGTCCAGCTGCTCCTGGGTGAGCCTGTCCCGCCTAGAACGGACATTCGATGTCCATACGCCGAGCTTGATCACTACCGGCTCTGTCTCGCCGTCGACGGCGATCTCTTCAGCGTGGCCGCGCGGGACAGGCCGGTGGGCGCCTTCCCGTTCCACCCACTGCGCGAGGGCCGCCAGGCCGCGCTGGAACGCCTGCTGCGCCTTGCCCGGGCCCTTCGTCGCACGTGTAGCCGCAGGGGCCGGAGACGGCGCCTGGACGGGCTTCACGCCCAGCTTGGACAGCCGCTCCTGCTGCTCGGTCGACAGCTGCGCCCAAGTACCCGGCTGGGACTGCCGTTGGAGCCACCGCCCGATGTCGTCGCCGTCCATCAGCACGCCGGGCTGGATCTCGGGCAGGACGCCGTCGGCGTCGACCAGGTCGGCGAGGACGCGGTAGTGGCGCTGCCAGTCCAGCGGCCACGGGCAGTCCCAGTCGGGGTCGATCGCCGTCAGCTGCTGCGCGCGTTCTGCCGCCCGCTCCGGGTCCTTGCCGAGGCCGCCCTTCCGCCTGAGATTGGCGGCATGCTGCCCGATGGGCACCATCGCGTCGCCCTCGCCCCACACCTGGTCCTGACGCGGAGCAAGGTGCCCGGTGGCCCGCCGGTAGGACCGCAGCGCGGCGATTTTGGTCTCCCAGGCTTCCTCGCCCGGTTCCCACACCATCCCGGCTTCCGGCGCGTCCAGGAGCTCCTTGCGCCGCGGCTCCAGCTCCCCGGCCCTCAGGGATTTCCGCTGTTGGTGGACCCATCGCCCAAGCGGAAATGCCTTCGTGACCCCGACTTCGACCTCTACGTCGTAGGGAACGGCGTAGAGCCCGGTGATCTCGTTCTCCGCCCGCCACCGGATGAGGGCCTGGTATCCCTCCAACCAGACGAGGCTGTCCGGCCGGTAGACGCGGGTGCGCAGGAACGCGGCGATGGTCGCTGCGTCCCGGGGAGTGCTGAAGTGGAGCAGGGCCGATTCGGCGGCGGCCTGGGTGTCGTCGTGCTCCTGGTCCTCGCCGTCACCCTCGCCGTCCGCGCCGACGATCCGGCCCTCCTCATCGCGCTGCACGTGGACCTTGCGGGCGTGCTTGCCCCGGCTGAGAGCGCGGGAAGCGAGCTGCTCGACAAGTCGCTCATCATGACTGCGCAGACCTTGCAAAACGGCCACAAGGGGGCGAAAACTGGCGCTGGCGACCATGTCGGTCGGGTCCTCGTTCGGCTCCAGGAAGATCGGCACGATGATCCTGGCAATCTTCGTGCTGCCGTCGCGGTTCAGCCTCAAGGCCCGGCCGATGTTCTGCACGATCTCCACCTGCGAGCCGCGGGTGTCCGCGAAGCAGATCGCCTCGACACCCCGGTCGCCGGTGATGTCGACGCCTTCCCCGAGAACGCGAACGCTGGCGAGGAACGCGCGGTGCACGCGCCGGTTGTTGGCGTCGATGCCGTTGGCGAACTGCCGCAGCGCCTCCCGCCGTTCGGCCACCGTGTGGTCGCCGCACAGCCACGCCGACCACACCCGGTCCGGCGGGACGTGGCGGCCGGCCTCCAGGCCGTAGAACTCCGCGTCGATCGACGACGCGGGCAGCTCCTTCTCCGCCTTCACCATCGTCTCGTCATCGGCGTCCGTGACGTACAGCTCGGCAGCGGTCTTCGGCAGCGCCTCCGCGAACGCCTGTGCCTCCTCCACCTTCTGATGGAAAGTCATGGTCGTACGCAGGTTGTAGGCCGCCGCGTGCTCCAGGAGCGCGGTCTGCAGCAGGGCCAGGCGCCGGCCCCGCAGCGCCTCCTCCGACACCCCGAGCACGGGGGAGGGGTCGCGGATCTCCAGCACGTCGATCTCGAACGGGGCAAGGATCTCCTTCTCGATCGCCTCCGAGAGCCCGAGTTCAGCCCCAGGAAGCCAGGCGCCGTACGTCCCGTCCGGGTCGTCGATCATGCTCGCGATCTCCAGCTCCTGGCCGTCCGCGCCCTTCTGCGGCCGGGGCGAGGCCAGAATGCGCGGGGTCGCGGTCAGGTACAGCCGGAAGTCGGCGGGGATGCGGGCGTTGTCGTGGATCGCCGCCCACGGACGACCTAGATCCCCCGCCGTACCGTGTGCCTCGTCGATGATGGCGAGCGAAAAACCGTCCATGCGCTGGCCGTACAGGCGCTCTCCGCCCGCCAGAGCGGCCTCCAGCGGCCCGCGAACGCGCCCCTGGCCCATCGGGTCCTCGGAGTCCTCGCGGTCCACGAGGGAGGCGTACGTGGCGAACACGATGACCGGCCCGTGGGCGGCCCACAGGGCGAGCTGGATCGGGTTGGTGGTGGTGCGCACCCCCAGCTCGTTCAGCACCGGGTCGCTCTCCAGCGAGCACACCGCGACCATGGGGGAGCGGTGACCGACCGCCCGCCAGGCCTGGGCGGTCTGCACGAGCAGGTCCAGAGTCGGCACGGTCACGAGGATCCGGCCCTCGGGGAAGCACTCCAGCGCGCACGCTGAGGCCATGATCGTTTTTCCTGACCCGGTCGCTGACACGATCGTGCCACGGGCACCCTGTGGGGGCACGGATGACCTTGCAGGGAATCCGACCCACTTACGAAAGGCCGACTTCTGGGTGACCTGGTGTTTCTTGAGCGGAATCCTGCTCATCGTCCGTCCTCCTCACTCGTGTCGTAGAGCCAGCTGTTGTGAAGCCTTTCCAGCGCGTTTTCCTCTTGGCCCTCCCGCGTCCAGATTCCTTCGAGCCAGGTCGGGGTGCTTTCGATCCTCTCGCACAGCACGAAGCAGGCGGGCAGGTCGATCAGCACGAGCTCGCCCGCGAACGTGCTGCCGGGCCCGTAGCGGCGCCACAGCCGCTCCAGCCGCGCCCGGTGCGTCTGCAGGTAGGTCTCCAGCACCCTCGGGTAGTAGGTGTCCCGCTCCGCCAGGTGCACGGTCCGCAGGGCGATGTCCACGAGTTCCCGGTCCGATTCCTGGTCCCACTGGTCGGAGTTGGTGCCGGTCACAGCCGCGTAGTGCTGTGCGCAGATGTCCAGGACGCGCTCGACAAGTTCCGCCGACGGCTCGTCCTCTTCTGCGGCACGGGCCGAAGGCCGGCCCTCGCCCACCGGAGACAGATCGGGACGGTCACCGGCGCGGAGGGCTGCGTTCAGGTACAGGCCGTGGTGGTCCAGGTAGGCCAGGAGGAACAGGGCGAGGGCGCGGCCGGGGTCGCTGGCGTGCTCGATGTAGGGCTGTTCGCTGGTCCAGCCGAACGTGGCCTGGTGGGGCCGGGGGTGCACGCCGTTGGTGTGCGGGTCGGGGAAGGTAACGGCGCGGGTGAAGAAGTCGTCCAGGAGGCTGACCAGGTCCGCGTCCGGGCTGTCCGGCTCACGGCCGCGCACGGTGGCGGTGGCGTTCTCCAGGATGGTGGTCAGGTACCGCCGGCGGGCGTCCTCCTGCTGCCGGAGCGCGCTGTCCGGGCTCTCCTCTACGACCTCCACCACGCGGTACAGGCCCTGGTCCCCGTACAGACCGCCCGGCTTCTCCAGCGCCTCCCGGACCTTCGCGAGGGCCTCCTCGACCGACCGCCCGTAGGCGTAGTTCGTCAGCAGGGCAGCGCCCGGGTGCGCCGGATCAGTCCGCTGCGCCACGATCCGGTAGCGGATCTCCGGCCCCGGCCCCGGCTCCGTGGCAACACCGCTCTCGCGCGCCTGACGCTCCTGCTGCGCCTGGTGCCAGCGGTGTACGTCCGGGTCGCTCTCAGGGGAGTAGGTCTCCCAGCCAGCCCTGGTCATCAAGTTCCAGATGCGCTTCAGCTCGTTCTGCCGGACCGCCGCCAGCCGGTCCTCCGTGCTGAACGGCTGGGGCCGACCCTCCCAATTCTCCAGGCCGCCAGAGGCCACCCAGAGTTCGTGAATCTGCCCCACCGTCAATCCGGTAACCTCACGATGAATTTCCTTCCGCGCCTCATAGCGCCTTTCGAATCCCAGCGAATTCAATGAGTCCTCGCTTCCCGAGCCCCCGCCCCGGGTGGTTGGGGGGTGTCCCGTGTTTCCGCCAACGGTACATGCTGCATCAACCTGATGCACGCGCTATACTGAAACCCACACGAACGAGCGACCCCCACCCCTCGTAGCCAGCCCCGCCCGCGCCAGCGAGCCCCAAGGTTCTGGAGGCGCAGCCGGAAGGACCGTCAGGCGGGGGAGCGCAGCGGACCCGCCCAGAGTCCGCAGGACTCCCCAACTCCCCAACGAAAGGCCCGACTAGCCGCACCTGACACCCCATCAGTCGCCCGGCGCGCACCGCGCGCCCGCCGCGCCGCGCAGCGGCCGGCCCCACCGGATCCTGGAGCGCAGCGAAGGGATCCGCCCACGCATCGCGTGGGCAGCGGGAGCGCAGCGACCGCCCCGCTTGCACATTGCGCAGCAATGTGGTACCCGCTCCGCGGG
>NZ_CP026653.1 GCF_002946835.1 Streptomyces dengpaensis | reverse complement strand
CCCGCGGAGCGGGATATGCCCCGGCAAGCCGGGGCATAGAGCGCGAATTGCGCAAGCGCAATTCGAATTCCCGCGTAAACGCGGGAATGGAATTCCGTAAACGGAATTCTGAAAGGAATTCAATTCGCGCAAGCGCGAATTGAGGGCACCCGCGCAAGCGCGGGTGCCAGGGCTGGCAGCAAGGGGAGGTGCATCACGCGCGGGCCTGTGTAGCTACTGGGAATCCCAGCCATCACCCCCGCAACGGAAGTGACGGGCCATCGGACTGACGGGGTGCCGGCTCCATCGCAGTGACGGGCTCCGCTGCGCTCCACCCGAACCCCTCCCCAACTCCCGAAACCACCTGCTCGCGTTCACCAATACTCAGCCAGCATACACGCCAACCCGTCACAGTGGGGCGGAATCCGCCGATGCATCACCTGGTCGCACGAACGTGTGACGCGGGTGATGCATCAAGACAGCTCACTGTGTAGCGTTTGGGTCCTGGCCGCACCACCCCGCCCGGCGAAAAAACTACCGTCAGAATTCGGGATTGCGTGGCCGTGAATTGCTCAGCCACAGAACGGAAGCCCGATATGGGAGCGCTGGAATTCGATGTGCGGAGGTACCGGAGCCGAACGGCCCCCCAGGGCCGGGCGGCGGAACCGCCCACCGGCACCGGCCACGCCTCGATGCTTTGGAAGCGTCACGGTCGGCACCACCCGAGACGCAGCAACGCTGGTGCCGCCTACGGTCCGCACGGGTTCCACGGAGCCGCACGCGAAGCCGCCTCAGCCATCGGCAGATCCCACCGCCAGCGCCACAGGAGGTCGCCTACGGGTCCACGGTGGACCTGCGCCTCCCGATGGAGGCGGCGCCCCGGAGCAGCCGCCTCCGGGGCGCCTGGGGGCCTTCGCGGGCGCGGTAGCCGTGCGTGCCGGGTGGCGGCTGCGGGCCGGTACGCCCCAGGAGCAGCGCACCGCCGGCTGTGGTGGTTGGTGCCGTCGGTGGCGGGCCCGACACGTGCGTGACGCCTTGGTCCCGCCCTCGCGCGCGCGTGCGTCTTAAGGAAAAGAGGGCCCTCGGGAAAAACCAGCTCTGACCTGGGCTTTTACGGAAGGGGATGTGTCAGCGCTGACACATCGACCTGCGAAAATGTGTCCGTGGTGCCACATCGACACCCGTATTCGCCAACCCTGCTTGTACAACTGTGGAACGTTGCTGGTGGGGGCCGGTTTCCAGGAAACACCCCTCGAATCCACTGTGTCGGCGTCGACACCAAAGGGACACGCCAGCATGTACAAATCTGCCAACCGAGCTTGAACAACTGCTAGTGTCCGGCGCGACCCCCCAAGATCGAGGACAGGACCACCGTCGATGCCCCGCCAGCCCAAGCGCCCCACCGCGGGCCGTGGCAAGAGCCGGATCACCGCTGTGCCTCCCGGTGGTGACAGCGCCTTCCGCGAGACCCTGTCCTCCCGGCTGGGCAAGGACATCAAGCCGCCGACGCGTAAGCGGCCGGTGCAGCAGATGGACGTCAACGTCCGGTACACCTACCGCGCGCCTCACGAGATGTACGGGGGCTCCGGCTACAGCGTGGTGTCCAACGACTTCCTCGCCGACGTCCTGGCCGTGCTCATCGCCCAGCACGGCATGTCGCCGATCCAGTCCGCGGTCCTGCTGTGGTGCATCGGCCGGCAGCGCGAGGGCTGGCTGCGCGCCACGCACAAGAAGATCGCCGACAAGCTGGGTGTGGAGCGGGCGAACGTGACCCGGGCGATCGGCCGCCTTGAGGAATGGCACATGATCCAGCGCGTGGACACTGGGCTGATCTTTGTGAATCCGATGCTCGGGTTCGAGGGCAACGGAGACGTGCAGCGCGAGATCCTGGATGCCTTGCGTGACAAGGACGGGAAGCTGCCCGAGGAGGTCTTCCCAGCCCTGAACGCTCCGCAGCCACCGCGTAGCGTCCAGCTGGAGCTCGGTGTCGAAGACGGGGAAGATGAAGTGGTCGACGAGGAGGGGCGGGCATGCTGATCCAGGCGAGCGCCGGTTTCGGAATGCTGTACCGGCTGGACCTCACCAAGGCCGCGATGGAACTGCTGAGCGTCCTCATCGAGCGCCAGGAGCCCGGCGGCGAGGTGAACGCCTCCCAGGCCGAGCTGGGGGCCCGAGTGGGCCTGTCGCGGAACTCCGCGAACACCGCAATGGGACTGCTGGAGAGCCGGAACCTCGTGCTGAGGCCGAAGGACCGCAAGTACCGGACCTACTACCTCCACCCCTACATCGCCTCCTACGCCTCCCAGGAAGAGCTGGAGGAAGCGATCGAGGACGCTTCCGAGCGCATCGAGGCCGGCGAGCTGCCCGAGATCACCGTCCCGCTGTACGAAACCGCACCGCCCAAGCGCCAGAGCCAGCCGCTCCGGGCTGTCCGCGCTGTCGGCTGACGCCGCCCGCTATCACCCCCGGGTGATGCCCGACCGTGAAATGTGCCCCTGCCGCACAGGAATGCGCAGCCGGGGCACATTCGTCTGCCCCGAGCGGCGGGCGCCCAGTGCGTACATCGTTCCCTTCCAGGGGAAACGGCAGGTCAGCGCCGTGTGACGCGCCGGGACGGTACCACTAGGGGAACCGTCTTGTTCTGCTCCTCTAGAACAGCCGGCGCCTGCTCCGGCGAGCGCGTACATCGTTCCCCTGGAGGGGAAACCCGCAGGTAGAAGGGGTGGCGAGCAGTACAGGCGCGGGAGTTGCATGCGGCAGCCGTGCATAGATCTCGCGCGGAACATCGCAGATCTGCGATGTTCCGCGGCCGTCGGGAGGGGCTCCCGACCGTGCTGGCGGCCTCGGAGCGACAGGCGCTGGCGGGGGTGGCACGGTCCGAGCGGTGAACAGCAGCTGCCCGTCGCCGTAGGGGCGGGGTCGGCCTGCTACCCGTGCAGCAGCCTTGTGCTACGCGGGCCCATGCAAATGCTGCGCTGCACCCACGACACCACCCTGCTGCCACCCAACGACCATCCCCAGGACCACGAACAGCACCACCACGACGACGGCCACCACCCACTGAACCCACCGAACAGCGCCCCTGCAGACCACCAGCGATCAGTACGACCAGGAGCACCGGCCCCTCGTCGCCGCAGGCCCTCGTCTCACACCTCACACCCTCACACTGCACCCCGCCCACCTGGGGAATCCGGCTGTGTGCCTCATAGCAACAGCTGGGCGGAAGCGGTCACACCCTGCCGTGGAGGGCGCGGCGGTCGCCGGACATCGCGTAGCGGCGGGCGGCGAGGCCGTGTTCGAGGGGCTCGCCGATTTCCTCGCACAGCAGCGCCATGACGCCGGTCGCCGCCTCGGTGTCGGACAGGTAGGCCGGCGCGACTTCGAGCATCAGCTCGCCGATCGCGTGCGCGCTGGAGAAGAGGTTGGCGGTGAGCTGGCGCCCCGCGGCGACCACGGGATCCGCCGACGGATCGACGGGTGGCGGAGGCGGGGCGATGCGGACGTCGCGGACGGCCTGGCGGACCACCGCGCGCACCGTCGGCTCATCGAGGGCCTGGAGGCCGCTGTGAGCGAGCGCGGCGAGGCGCCGGGTGATCAGCTCCGCGACGACGTCCGTACGGCCGGAGACGGCGATCAGGGCGCGCTGGGACAGGCCGTAGTCGAGCGCGGCCGCGCTCGGGCCGGTGTCTCGCATGCGAGACGTCTCGGTGCCGACGTCGACGGCGCCGTGGATTGCGGCCAGGGCGCCGGCGACGTCCAGGAGCCGGTACGCCTGCGCGCGGCTGATGCCGAACTCCGCGTCGCAATACGACTCCCAACTGCCGTGCCCGAGCGGGAGCCAGACGCGGGCGGCATGCGCGTCACGGACCCGGGCGGCGAGCACCGCCACGGAGCGCCGGACGTCGTCCATCGCCTCGCGCAGCCCGGCCGTCATCTCCCGGGCGCGGGCCGCGGTGAGCGGCGGCCGCGCCGGTTCGACGCCGTGCTCCTGGTGCTCGTCGTGCTCGCCCACGACTCCATCGTCCTCCGGGCCGGCGGGCCGGTCCAGGGCGTGCGGAAGCACCGGTGCGAGCTCCGCCTCACAACCTCACAGTCTCATAGTTCACCGCGTCTACCTGGGGAAACGCCCTGTGAGCCTTATAGACCTCACAGCGTGACACCGTGAGTGGGCGGGTCTGTCACGCTGATCCGCGACGGCGGTCGCGGGTCAGGCCCGCCGCGCGACGCGAGGGGGCCAGGTGGCGGGGATCGAGCGGGAGCCGGCGGAGGTGCGGATACCCAAGGCGGCGCTGGACGCCTTCGCCGTGGCGCTGAGCGTGCGCACGGTGGCGATGCGGGCCTGGCCCGACGGCATCGAGTGGATGTACCCGGTGGGCACGTGGGACGAGGAGCACCTGGAGGTGGCGCTCATGCCCGGCGGCGAGGAGGTGTGGCTGCGGATGTCCACCGACCGCTCCAGCGTCGCTGTGTGGACCATCGAGCAGTGGTGGGCCTTCTCCGGGGAGCTGCCCGGCGCGACGCCGTCGCAAGACTGAGACGCGAAGCCCACGGCGGTGCGGTCGGCGCACGGATGGCGGAGGTCAGCGTGGCTCCGGCGGGCCCGGGTCGTTGAGCATCCGGCAGCGACCGTAGGCCCTGTGGTGGGGCGCTGACCGCCGTAGCAACGCGAACGAGGACCGATGCCGAAGAAGCCCGCCCACGATCCGACGTACGGCTACGACCACGACACGCGGAGCGTGCGTGTCCACCACCATGATCTGGCGCGGCTGCTGTTGATGTTCCGCTCGCTGATGCGGGAGCAGAAGCCGGGCTCGTGGGATCACATGCACGACTACGACCTGTCCTTCGAGCGCCTCGCGGACGCGGCTGACGCTGCTGCGAAGATCGTCTACGGCAAGCACTGGACGGGGCCCGATCTGCGGATGCGCTGCACCACGACCGAGCCGGTCTACGACTGGCCCGAGGGCGCACCGTACGACGGGGAGGCGACGTTCACCTGGAACGTGCCGGGCTACGGCTCGCACGCCAGCGAGGACGACCAGGTCCAGCACTGCTCGAACACGGCGCTGTGCGGGTTCAGCTGGGCGAAGGGCGACAGGCCGCGCAGAGTGGAGGGTCTGCCGGACTGTCCCGAGTGCCGGCGCGAGGTGCAGCTCGGTGCCGACCGCCCCCGCGGTGCTTGGTGACTACCGGTGGATACGGCCGTGGCTACGATCGGAAACGCCCTGACCCCGGCAGTTGCGATGCCGGGGTCAGGGCGTTGTCACGGATGGCTATCCGAGCCAGGTGATGGTGAGGACGGACAGGCGGCGCATGGGCCGGTTCACCCAGTAGGTGAGGGAGAGTTGGCCGACGGAGGCGTGGCGGACGTCCTCGCCCTCGGGGTCATCGGCGTTCCACTGCCGGAAGCCCCACGGATCGGCCGCAGCGGCGTCCAGGACGTCCCACACCATGTCTTCGACGTGCTCGGGCAGGGTAGCCAGGACCTTCGCGGCCGGGGCGGAGAAGCGGACCGCATACGGCTGCTGTCCGGTCACCGGCGCCGCCCGCGGAGCTCCGCCATGTCGATGAAGTCGCTGTCGTCGCAGCCTCCAGCGAGGAACGCGTCGACGGCCGGGGCGGAGGCGAGGCGGCCCTGCCAGTTCTGGACGACCTCGTACAGCCCGGCGAGGGAGAACGTGCGCCGTGATTCCTCGAGGGCGGCGGCCCACTCCCGTTCGAAGGCCGGTACCCAGGTGTCCGCGCGCCGGTCGGCGCGCAGCTGGGCGAGGAGTTCGGCCGGAGCTCCGGGTGCGGGGGCGTACGGGGTGACGGGTGCGTGGTCGGGCTGCGCGCTCATCTGGTCCTCCCGGCGGGTCGTCACCTCACGGTACGCGTGCCGGGTGGCCGTGGATGCGGGCATGGGACAGATCCCTCCTACTGGATCAGGGCGCCGGCGACAGCGCGGGGGCGTACGGGGACGACTGCTGGGCGAGGAACTGGCCGTAGGCGGTTTCCGCGAACCACCAGGCTTCGGGTGTGTGCCGCCGGGTGCGCCATGGCCGCGGTTCCACCAGCGTCTCCAGGTGTCCGTCGGGGTGCTGGAGGCTGACGCCGATGCCGTAGTAGCCGAACTCCAGGAGCTTCTCGGGGTAGTTGACGCTGGGGGCCCTGGTGATGATCACCCGGCGGGCGCAGAACTCCGTGAACTTCTGTGCCGCGTCCCAGGCCAGTTGGGAGGCGCTCGTGGCCCGTACCGTGGCCAGCCGCACCTGGCACGGACGCGTGACGTGCCGGACGACCTGGCCGTCGGTGACGGTGCAGATCCCGGCCGGGGCCCGGCGGATGTAGGCGCGCTGGTGATCGGTGAGGGCGGCGAGCGGGACGGGAAGGCCGTGGGGCAGCGCCATCAGCACGTCCAGGCCGCCGAAGCCGTAACCGGTGGCGACGCCCAAGCCGGTGGCGTGACGTCGTTCGTGCTCCGCGTCGTCGATGTCGAGCTGGAGCTCCGCGACGCCGAAACCGGCAGTCGCGGGAACCGTTGCGAGCATCTCGTCTCCCCCTACAGAGCCAGGGCCAGGGCGAGGGCCAGGGCGCGCTGACGCGTCTGGTCGTCCTGCTGGTCCCAGGTCCCGGCGATGTGCTCAAGGAGGCCGGCCGACGCGTCGAACACCACGGCGTCCGGGTTGTCGTCGCTGCGGGAGCGGAGCTGGCCGACGGCCTGGAGGATGCGGTCGACCGGGGCGGGCGGTTCCTCCTCAGCGCTGTCGGCGCGAGGACGGAAGGCGGCGGTCAGTTTCAAGGTGTACTCGAAGTCGGTGCGGGTGACCGCGGTGATGGTGTCGAGGTTCAGGCCGATGGGCTTACTGACAAGTTCAGCGCTGACGAAGTCCGGGTGGTTGCCGATCGCGGCGGCGACAGCGTCCCAGGGGTAGGCCTCGCCCTGCGGACCGTCCTCGGGGATCGGCTCCACGTCGGTCAGGGACAGGGTGTAGCCCGTGCCGCCCGCGTCCCGGAACCAGACGGCTTTGTCGCCGGGCGAGACGTCGTCGACGCTGCGGATGTGCGGGCTGCGGCGCAGCGCTTCGGCGATGTCGACGACGTCGTAGCCATCGAGCAACGGGCGCTTGGCCTGGTCGATGGCCGTGGAATCAGCGCTGGTGGTCATGAGAGTTCCTGTCCTGCGGTCGGGAAGTCGTGGTGAGCGGGCCGGATGGTGTAGCCGTACCCGAAGTGCGGGGCGTCGAGCCGGTAGCCGAAGCCGTGGAGGATGGCTCCCAACGCGGTGTGCATGGCGACGCGCACCGCTTCATACCGACGTACGACGTCGTCCTCGTCGCGGCCGGCTTCGACCATGTCGAGCGAGGCGTCGTTGAGGCGAGCGTGGCACAGCCAGTCCACGTGGACCTGGCCGTCCTCGATGTAGACCACTGGCCCGCCCTGGGCCTCGTCATCAGCAGAGGGCAGGGCCGGAGGTGGGGGCTGGAGCAGGCCGGCGCTCTCCAGGTCGAACCGGACTCGCTCGGCGAGCTCCTCGATGTTGCTTGTGGTCACGTGGCGGCTCCGATCGGCATGGTCGGCGCCTGCTCGGTGTCGGCGATCTGACCCAGGAGGTAGAGCATCCGGTCCGCACGCCCGGGTGCGACAGCCACGGGCCGATCGCCGTCCGGGGTGACCTCGCCTCGCCACGCGCTGGCCAGCCGGGCCATCTCACGGACATGACCGTCGGCCGGCAGGAACCAGGTGGCGCCCTGCGAGCGCAGCCCGGCCGACAGGTCGTCCAGATCGCGGTAGCGCCAGATCAGCACGGTGAGCTGGGACAGGATCGCGGC
This sequence comes from Streptomyces dengpaensis, assembly GCF_002946835.1. Taxonomy (NCBI): domain Bacteria; kingdom Bacillati; phylum Actinomycetota; class Actinomycetes; order Kitasatosporales; family Streptomycetaceae; genus Streptomyces; species Streptomyces dengpaensis. The sequence goes on along the minus strand of NZ_CP026653.1, from coordinate 84,418 downwards.
CAGGACCTCCGAGCCCGAGACCGGGTCGCCGGCACCCTCGGGGATGCCCTTGGCCCGTGGGGGCACCAGGCGCAGCAGCGGTTCGGCGACGACCAGGCCGTTGGCGCCGATGACGGTGACCTTGGCCGCCGACGGGCTGCGCCGGGTGCCCGCCGGGGTGTGCCCGCGCTCGGTGTAGTCGACGTGCAGCACCCCCAGCGGCCGGTTCTGCGGGACACGCAGCAGGTCGCGGGCGGTACGGACGGCGGCCGCGCGCTCCTGGCGGGCTTCCTCCTGGCGGTGGCGCAGTCCGCGGATGTGCCAGCAGGTCGGGCACAGCGCGCCGTACGACTCCGTCGCGATCGGTGCGCGGTCGGGGCGGGCACCGCAGTCCGCGCACACCCTCGCCCGCACCGAGTTCTCCGACCGGGCCCGGGCGGCGGCCAGCTGGGCGACGGTGGAGGCGGTCGGCGCCGACTGGTCGATGCGGTACAGGGTGATCGTCGTACGTCGGCCGATGCCGTCCTGGCCGTCGACGGTGGCCGCGGGCGGTCCCGGCTGACGGGGCAGGTCCATGCTCTTGAGCTGGGCGGCGGTCGCGTACAAGCCGGTCGGGACGTCTTTCCAGGCGGCGAAGTGCGGCTTGCGGGCCTTCGCGCTGACGGGCGAGGTCACCGCGAGGCTCCCGTGCTGTGCGGTGCGCCGGCCGTGGCGCACGGGTCGGGCAGCCGGGCGGCCTGCACCCATCCCGCCGTCGGCGACCAGTAGGCGATGTTCGCGGTGGCATGGCGGATGACGGGCTCGGTCGCGCCGTCCAGGAGCAGGCGCAGGTACTGCCCGGCGGTGTCGACGATCTCGCCCTCCCCGTCGGTGTGGCGGACCCGGCCGCCGATCGCGGCGCGGACACCGAACCGCTCGGGCAGCTGGTAGTAGGAGTTGATGTAGTCCAGCTGACCGGCCTGCCGCTTCCGGGTCTGGACGATGTTCTCCGGGTCGTCGTCGTGGTCGTACGGCACGGATTCCTCCTGCTGGTGAGGGATGGGGTGTGCGTGCTGGCTTGGCTGCGGAACACTGGAGGCGCGGGTCCCCGGCAGCTGACATGCCGGGGACCCGCGCCGTGTGCGGGGTGGTCAGCCGGGCCGGGGCCGGGCTGACGAGCTGAGGCTTAGCGGCGCTGGCGGGTCAGGGCGCGGGCGACGGCCTGGGCGTGCTGGCGCAGCGGGAGATCCTGCTTCTCCCAGGTGGCGGCGACGTAGTTGAGGAGTTCGGCCACGGAGCGGTCGGAGTCGCTCGGGTTGCTGGTGAGGGTCACGTCGGCGGCGTAGGAGACGTCTTCGGCCGGGGTGGAGTAGTCGTCGGCGTCCGCGTCGGGGTCGACGTCCATGGTCAGGAGGTAGCGCACCCCGCCCCTGGTCTGGACGGTGATGGTGTCCTCGCGCGGGGAGTCCGGGGTGGCGACGCAGAAGTCGGGGTGGTTGAGGATCGCCGCGGCAGCGGCCTCGATGAGCGCCGGGGAGGGCAGGATGTCGTCGTCGCTGGGTTCGGCGTCATGCAGGGTGAAGTCGAAGCCGTTGCCCGCGAGCGTGGTGAAGGTGACACGGTCCGAGAAGGCCGGGTCGGCCTTGGCACCGAGGATGTGCGGGCTGCCGCGCAGCGCGTCGGCAATGCGGACGGCGTCCTGTTCGGCGTCCAGCAGCGGACTCTTGTCGCGGTCGATAGCCGTGAATTCGGCGGTCATGCTTTTCCTCATTTCAGTATTCGAGGTCCAGGTAATCAATGTCGTTCAGGTACACGTCCGAGAGTCCCATGGCACGGCTCCCGCCGTCCTGGAAATAGACGTCCTTAAACCCTTCAGCGATGATTTCACGCATCCGCTGGTCGTTGGCACCCTCATCGCGGGCCTCGAACAGGCGGCGGGCGTACTCCGGGGGGAGGTGCACGGTGAGCCGTCGGAAGCGGCCTTCGTCGGTCGTGCCGACCGGCGCCTTGTACCCGAACCGGGCCCGCGTCTCCACCGTGATCCCGCCGGTGGTGGCCGCCTGGCGGTGCCGGCGTTTGCGCACCTGCGGCTGCCACCGCTGCCGTACCGCGTCGTCGATCTTCGCAGCGACGTCGGCACGGGCGTGCTTGCGGGCGCCGCGCCGGTAGCGGTTGACCGAGTCGGCGGTGACACCGAGCTCCGCCGCTACGGCCTTCGCGCTGCCCAACTGCTTGAGCAGGTAGCCGATCTGCCCCTTCAGGGTCTTGGGCGGCTCCCGGGTGAACTTCTCCCGGTCGGTGCGCTCGATGGCGTCGTCGATCTCTCCCATTGTTCAGCTCCCTTCGGGGGTGGGTTCCTGGCCGTCCGGGCCTGTGGCCTGGCGCTTGTGCGTCTCACGGGCGCCTGAGATCTGCAGGCAGACTGACGGAAGGTCAAGGCCGGTGGCGTCGAAGTCGGTGAGCTGAAATCCGTGCTCGCGGGCGACGGCCACGAGGTCGTCGAGCAGGTAGTAGGCGGCGGTCTTCTGCTCCTGACTCGCATCGACCGAGACTGCGGCTTCCTCGATCCGGCCGTGTGTGTAGTTGCGCTCGTGACTCACGAGAGGGCCTCCCCTGGTAGACAGCACTCGCCTACTCGCCTTCGTCCAGGACGGCGTCGTGGCCGTCGCCCTTGATGTGCCGGGCGGGGTTGTAGCCCTGCTCCATCAGGTCGACCGCCCACGCCATCTCCTGCACGCCCTCCAGCTTGGCCAGGCCCGGGGTGGGCCCGAGGCGGAAGCCGCCCGGCTGCGGCTTGCCGGAGGCCGCGTACGGCAGGAAATCCAGCGGGGAGGCGCCCGGCGTGGGGTAGACGACGCAGTCGGAGAGCACGGCGAGCGGGAACAGGCCCGTCATCTTCGCCATGTTGTTGAGCTTGCGGTGCATGTTGACCCGCGCCTTGGAGATGACCGCGGCGCGGATGTCGGGGCGCCAGGTCGGGCGCTGCATGGCCGGCCACGGTTCACCGTCGCGGTGGCTCTTGCCCTGCGGTCCCTCGAACAGCTTGCCGATGCCGCCCTTCACCGTCCCCTTGATCGCGGCGAGCACGGCCGTCAGGGCGGGGTCGATCTGCTTGTGCTGCTCCATCGCCGCGAGGAACTCGGTGTCGGACAGGTCCTTGGTGACGCCGAGGTCGGCGAGGGTGTCGACGTAGGCGGTCTTGAGCCGGTCGTGCCACGGATCCAGGTACGCGCCGGTCTCGCGGCGCAGGTACGCCTCGAGGGGCTGGACGTTGTAGCCGAGCTCCTGGGCGTAGGCGACAGTGTGCGTCTGGTACCAGGCCGGGCCCTCGGGCCGCTTGCCGGACGGCGTGAACGGCGAAGGCAGGCGCGGGTCCAGCTCGATCCCGGAGAGGTCGACCAGCCAGGAGCCGGGGATCTTCGGGTTGAACGCCGGGGCGTGGAAGTGGTCCGGGGCGGACAGGCCCACGGTGAGCCGGGCCGCGGCGGCGAGGAACGCCGTGTTGAGGTCCAGGCCGACCGCGTACGGCAGCGCCGCCTCGTCACCGGTGAGCAGGTCCACCGGCCGCACCCACTCGTATGCCTCTTCCTTCAGGAACCCGCCCGTCCAGCCCTGCGCGACGGGGTGTTCGGGCCGGGCCTCCGGCGGCGCCGGGTCGATCGGCTCCGTTCCGAGAGAGCCGGGATTGTGGCCGCTCACCCAATTGCCGGTCTCCTCGTCGCGTACGGCGCGGGTCGGCGGGCGCAGCGCGGTCATCAGCTCCAGCCCGTTGACGGCCGTGCCGCCGCGCGGGGTGATGACGCGCTGGGCGTACACACCCAGGACGCGGGCGATGTCGGCCGGCTCCATCTCCGTGACGCCGGGCCAGGAGCGGCCATCGAGGGCGTCCCAGGACAGGATCGCGAGCTGTACGCACTGCCGCTCGCGTCCCTGGGCCTTGCGGTAGATCCGCGCCCACGGGCCGAACCCGCGCCTCGTCAGCTGCCATTTCGCCTTGATGATCTGCTTGACGACCGGGTGGTCCTCTTCCAGTCGCAGACCCCGGCGGTCCTCCAGGCGCTCCGGCAGGCCGAACTTCACCGCGGCGGCCTCGGTGATGACGATCAGCGGGTCGGAGTCCTTGCCGTTCTTGTGCAGCTTCGGCGCACCGAGACCGGACTCCTTGAGCGTCCACTCCACCAGCTCAGGGATCGTGCGAGCGGGGCAGTCCAGCACGATGCCGTCGACACCGTACGCGGAACCGTCGCCGTCCAGCACGGCGAGCGGGCCGTGCGGGAACCGCGAGTCGACCGCGGGCACGGCACGCTTCTTCGCCGGTCGGCGCGACGTCGACGCCGCGGACAGGTTGGCCGGGCGCTGCTCGGGCTCCGGGGCGGCCTGGACGGCGGGCGCCTCCACGGCGGCGGGTGCCTCGGTCGCGGCCGGGCCGGAGAACGTCTCCGGGACCGGCTCCGGGCGGGGCGCGGAAGCCGGGGCGGGCGCGACGGCGGGAGCTCCGTGGGCGGGGAACCTCGCCGCCCAGCCGTTCAGCAGCCGCTGGTACGCCTCCAGGCGCGGCGGCTTCGGCTCGGTACGGCCGTTCTCGTAGTTCTTCACCGTCTGCGTCGTCGTCTTCAGCGCGACCGCGAGACGGGCCTGGGTGATACCGGCCGCCTCACGCAGCCGGGCACGCTCCGCCGGAGGCGGGAGCTGCGGCTCCTCCTCCAGCAAGGCGTCGATGTTCGCGAACAGCTCTTCCTCAGTTGCCATTTGTATCTACCTCCACCATGAACACTAGCAGCCTTACCCCCTACATTTAACCCATTCTTTTAACCCGATCGGATCTTATTGTGTGTAGAAAAATGACGCTTTGTGGCGGTTTGGCGGTCAGGCTCGTGCGAGACGGCCGGCGGCGGCGACGAACGCGTTGTGCGCGGCCCGGGCGAGGTCACCGCGCCGGTCGCGGTCGGCCCGGTCAGGGGCCTCGTGCAGGGTGAAGGTGACGTCGACGACGCGGGCGGCGAGCTCGAGGACGTGCGGGTCGTCGGTCAGCAGCTGGAGTTCGGTCAGGGCCTCGCCCACGGCGGTGCGCGCCTCCAGCGCGGCCGTCTTCGCGGCTGCCTGCTCCGCCTCGGACGCGCCGGCCTCCCGCAGCACGGAGCGCTCGCCCTGCAGGCGGCGCATCGCGGCGAGCCGGGTGAGGAAGCGGACGAACACCTGACGCAGCTCCTGGCGCTGCTGCGTCTGCCGGGCGAGCCCGTCGCGGCGGGCGGCGGACCGCTCCTGCAGGCGGAAGCCGACCAGGATCCCCAGCAGGCCGATGACGCCGGTGATGGTGGATGAGGCCAGTTCCATGGTCATGTCTCCCTGTTCCGGGGTGAGTTGGTCGGTTGAACGGCGAACCCCCGGCGCGCGGCCGGGGGTTCGGGGTGCGGGGCTACCAGGAGGTCGGGGCGAACCTCTCGATCAGGTCCATCAGCCAGTCGGGGGTGTCCTGCTGGTAGGGGCCGCTCCACAGGTGGATGTTGGCGGGGTCCATGTCGACGACGCCGTTCGCGAGGACGCGGTAGCCGGACACGTTGGCGTCCCAGGCGTACTCGCTCGCACCCGTCTCGCGCCGGTAGGTGATCCACACCGAGTACGGGGCGATCGTCAGGTCGAAGTTGTTGCTCAGGTGCGGCGTGTCCGCGAGGCGCAGGACCTCGATGTGCTGCTGGGACAGCGGCTCGACGGTCATCGTCACGGAGGCCTTGGCGGTCTTGGGCATGGTCTCTCTCCACTTCGGAGGCGGCAGTACCTGAGGTGGTGCGGGGCCCGGCCCCGAGGGGCCAGGCGGGGCGGGTCAGGCCAGGAGCAGGTCGTCGTCGTCGAACGGCATCGTGAAGTCGTCGTCGGGGTGGGTGCCGACGTGGTCGGGGCCGCTGCCGACGCCGCTCATGTTGTGGGTGCCTCGCTTGTTCAGGCGGCGGGTGCAGGTGTAGCCGTCCTTGCTCATCAACCCGCACTGGTTGTCGGGAGCGAGCGGGTTGCGGAACGGCGCCTTCGGGCGGGCGAAGGTGACGCCGGCGTCCTTGAGGTCCTGGACGTACTCACCGACCGCTTCGGCGAACAGCTCGCTGGCGCGCTCCTGCTCGATTTCGGTGAGGACGGCGGTGCCGGGCCCGGAGCAGGTCTCGTTGCGGGCGTCGCGGATGCCGGTGGTGCTGGACGCGTAGCGGTCGATGCAGACGGTTGCACCGCAGTCGGTGCACGTGCCCTCGAAGACGAGGGCGTGGTCCTTCGACTCGCGCGGCAGGCGCTTCCAGGCGAGGGTGTGGCCGTTCGCGCCGGCCACCTCGTTCATGTGCTGCTTGCCGATGGTCCACCACTGCTGCCGCATGTCCCTCTCCCCTGTTCTCCGGTACTTCAAATCTAGTGGGTACCCATCAAATCGGTCAAGTGGGTACCCACTAGATTTTTTAGCGGGTACCCACTCGCTTCAGGGTGCGCGTGCCGCTTCCGGGCCGTTTCGATAGCCGAGCGGGATGCCCGGCAGGGCAGTCGCGGCGGCGACGGCGGCGAACGAGGCGACTGGTTTCAGGTGATGACGGTGACGCTGTGGGCGGGGACCGCATAGAGCGGCTTCCCGGTGTGCACCCCACTGCGGGGCCGCGAGGTCGCGGTGAGCTCGACCCGGATTCGGCCGGTGGCGGTGAGCCCGCGCACGATCCCTTCGCACATTTCGGTAGAGGACTTCCATTTGCGGGGGAACACCACATGAAGGCCGTCGGCGATGGGCGTCCCGCGCCAGTCTTTGATCTCGTTGTTCATCGCTTCCCTTCTGGGGGTGACGCACAGGGGGAGCCCCGCCGTGTTGGCGGGGCTCCCCCTGGCCGGTGCCGCGTCAGTGGCGGGTCTGGTAGACGCGGACCCAGTGGGCCCAGCGGTAGGACGGGCCGGTCTTGATCTCGTCTTTGACCTCGGCGGCGGAGGGCGAGGTGTCGGCGGCCAGCTGGTTGGCGATCTGCGGGTACTCGGCGGTGAACTCCGCCCACGCCGCCACCTTCCGGGCCTGGCGTTCGGCGACGCGGAGGATGCGGGCGGCTTCGGCTGCGGCGAGGGTCCATCCGGTGACCTTCTTGCAGCACCCGCGACCGACGGTCATGGTCTGGCCGGTCTGGCTGTTCTTGATGTCGTAGAGGTTCTTCAGGGTGCGGGGGCAGTGGCCGCAGGTCTCGCCAGCGTGGGAGGTGCGGATGCCCGTGAGGTGCCAGTCGGTGGTGCCGATCTGTGCGGTGACTGCGTCCATTTCCGTCTCCTCTGCTCTCCGCTGACTTCAAATTTAGTGGGTACCCATCAATTTGGTCAAGTGGGTACCCACTAGATTTTTTAGCGGGTACCCACTACGGTTGCCGTATGGACGAACTCCCTGAACTCCCCGACGTCTTCAAACCGCTGGCCAGCCTGTTCGAGGGACCCGAGACCCTCGAACAGGCCGCATTGCTCAGCGTCGCCCTCCTGGCGATCCCCGAACTGCAGAAGGCCCTGCGGCAGCGCCGACAGCACGTCGTCGTGACCCTGAACGAACGCGACGGCATCAGCTACACCGACCAGGCCCCGTATCTCAAGGTCAAGCCTGAACGCGTCAGCGGCATCGCCCGGGGCCACAGCCGCTCACCGCGAGCTCCGAAGGGAGCCACCACGCCGGCGGAGCCCGATGCCTCGTAGGAGGTCACATCGAGGCGGCCTGTCGGTCGGCCGCGTCGCCCAGCTCGCAAAGGGGAAGTAGCCATGGCGGAGCAGGACGAGATGGACTGGACGCATCCGAACGCCACACCGGAGCTGCCTCCGAACGCGCCCCCGGGCACGGTACGGGTGGCCACGGGCACCATGGCCCGCTTCGTGAACGCCCAGGAGGCGCAGGACTTCGGCATCTCCACCGAGCGGCCCTGCCTGGTGATCGAGCAGGTCTTCTACGACGCCGAGGACGACGTCCTGCAGCACACGGTGACCGTCAACTACAGCGGCCACCCCCACGCGATCCGGTACCAGCCCACGCCGGAGGACCTCGCACAGCGCGAGTAGCCGGCCCCGGCCCCGGTCGGCCCGTCACCCGCCCTGTGCCCGATACGGTGCCCGGTGACAGGTCGATCGGCAGAACGGGGTGGAACGTGACGGCAGAGCCGGTTCGCACACGCGGAGACGTGCTCGGCTTCGGCCTGGCGGCGGCGCTCTTCCTGCCCGGAGTCGCCTACCTCGGGATCACCAACGGCCACCGCTTCATCGACAACACGTTCTTCGCCTACATGTACTGCCTGGCCAGCGTGGGCTTCGCATCGCTCCCTCTGCTGGCGTGGCGCCGGGGAAACGGCCGGTACGCGGATCCGGGCTTCCGTCAGACGGCGTGGTTCCCGTGGCTGTTCACCACCGGGCAGGGCGTGGCCTACAGCGCCGACCGAGGCGACAGCAACATCGTCGTGCTCATCGTCGGCTGGGCAGGGTTCATCGGCGCCGGCCTGGTCGCCATGTACTTCCTCGGGAACGCCCTCTGGTCCGCGCCGGGCGACCTCTTCCATGTCGGCGGTGACGCTGCGGACACCGGCGAGACCGAATCTGGGTCCGGCGCCTGACCACGCGCTACGACGTCGTGGGCAGCTCGGGGCGGCACAGCTTGCAACAGCCGGTAGTCCGCGCGGCCGGCCCGCTCGAAGCGGTGCGCGATGCGGTCAGATGTACCTCTCCTGAGCGGTGATCCATTCCCGGCGGGCGTAGGCGCGAACGGCGTCCCGTTCGGCATCGGTGCAGCCGTTCTCCAAGGCCGACGGAATGTCACCGGTGACGCTGGTCTTGTGCTGGCGGTCGTGACTGACCAGCTCGCTGGCAACGTCGGAGGCATCGGTGCGCAGCTCGACATCCTTCGGCACCGGACTACGGGAGTCTTCCTGGTAGGGGCGCGGCAGGTAGCTGCCGTGTCCGTGGCACAGGGCGAGCGCGTCCAGGACGGCGGCGAGCTCGAGCAGGTCGTCCCGGCACTCCCGGGCCAGGCTGTTGACCTGGAAGTCGACGTGGTCCTGGTCACCGGCGGTGTGCGCGGCCGCCAGCTGCCGGCGTTCCATGGCGCTGGAGTACAGCAGCACGGGGATGAGTTCGCCGATGCGGACCAGGTGCCTGCCGTACGCGGCCTGAGCCGCCCGGCTGGTCGACCAGCCCGGCCACGGCTCGTCTGGGGAAGCTCGGTGTGCGCTCATACCGCGGGAAGTTACCCACCTCTCAGCAGTGGCGGAGCCGGAACCGGCCATCCCGGTCCCGGCCTGCACCGTCACTCCTTCTGACACCCGGCTCACGCCGTGGTCCGCAGTTCAGCCGGCTGCGGGAGGGCGGCCGTACCGGACTGCCGGGCAGCACGGTCCTTGCGCGCCTGGCGCAGGGCCGCGATCCGGGTCTTTTCGGCGTCGCGGCGTCGCTGAGCTTGAGCCGCAGCGATCGAGGCCGACGCCTCGTCAGGCTCGGGGAACGCACGGGCGCTCAGCTCGCGCATCGCCCTGGTCTGCCGCTCCACCGCCTCCGCGATGCCCCGGTCGATCCGGCTCGGGGGCGCGACGGCCTGGTGCGCGGTGAGGGCCTGGTGGTAGCCGTCGGACGCCGTCTCCCTGGTCTTCACCGGTGCCTCGGGCGGCGTCGGTGCCGCCGGTGCGGGCTGCGTCGTACGAGGGTCGGGGGCGGCGCCGGAGGGCAGGACCCTGACGGTGCGCACCGCGTCGGTGCCGACCGCGTTGTTCACCGTGGCGATGATCCGGGCGGTGATGAGCCGTAGCTGGGTGGCGTAGGCGGGCGAGTCGGGGCGCAGGTCCAGTTGCCCGTTCTCTGGGTGGAACGCGACGGCGGTGACGTGGCTGGGCAGCTTCGGGGAGATGGAGGCCGCGATGTCGGGCCAGCGGTCCAGCACGGTTCCGCCGGCGGCCGGGAGTTCCCAGGCCCGGTCGGCCATCAGGCCCTTGAGTACGGCGGCGAACCCGCTCGGCTCGCGTCCGTCGCGCCGTACGGCTGTCTGCTGGCGGCGGCGCGGGGCGCGGGCCTCGCTGTCGCCGCGCTTCTTGGCTGCCTCCCTGGCCTGGCGCAGGGCGACCCGGGCGAGGTCGACGCCGGACACCTCCGGCGTGTTGGTGCTGGTCTGCTCGGTGGGGTTGATCGTCTCGGTCATGTGGGCCTCCTACCGGTGTCGGATGGTTGTCAGCGAGCTGTTGGCGAGGCGTTCGATCCGGCGGGCGGTGCGCATCAGTTCCTCGCCGAAGATCCGCAGCGCCGTCTCCTTGTCGAAGCCGTCGATCAGCGTCGTCTCGCCCTGCATCAGCTCGCCCTCGGCTGTGGCGATCAGCGCGGTGAGCTCTTCGCCGCCCAGCTCCAGTCCCGCGTCCTGGCCGTCGCCGGCGTGGCCCTGGTCTTGGTGGCGGCCGCCGTGCTCCATGTCCCTGACCTGGGCGAAAGCGGCCTCGACCTCGCGCTGGACGGAGCGGCTGACCGGGGCCTGCCAGTCGCCTTCGTACCGCTCGGTGCGGGCGCGGACCTGCCGGATGCGGTCACGGCGGGCGGCCTCCTGGGCACCGCGCCACCGCTCGATCGCGTCGGCCCGCTTGGCGGGGGTGTCCAGGACCGTCACCGCGTTCGCCAGCAGCACGGCGAGCAGGCCGGAGCCCCGACGGACGTGGGCCGCCTCGCCGCGGAAGTGCAGCCAGGCCTTCACGTCGGTCACGGTCCATCCGGCATCAGCGACGCCGCGGGCCACCCAGGCGATCCGGGGCACCGAGCAGCCGCGCAGCCAGTCCAGTTCCTGGGTGAGCTCCCTTGCCAGCTGGAAGCGGCGCCCGACGGTGTTCAGTTTCCGGCGACCGCCGGCCTTGGCGTTGGACTTCTTGGGGACGGGTGACTTGCTGCCCCCGCTTGCGAGCTTGCTCTCAGGGGGGAGAGAAGTAGTACCGGCAGCAGAAGAACCATCAGCACCACCCCCCATTGGGGTGCAACGCGACCCACCGGAAACAGCAGTCACAGAAGCCTCAGAAGCCGCCTTCCGGGCACCCTTCGCCCCGGCCCTCGAGGACGTCTTCGGCCGGCGTCGACGGACCTTCCGGGCCGCCAGCTTCGCCAGGCGTGCCATCAGCTCCCGGCCCGCCTCCGCGATGCCCGTCATCCGCCGACCGGTGCCCTCGCCCGCCGTACGGATCCCCAGTGCATCGTCGAACTCCACCGGCACCATCAGCGCGAACTCGGATGCCTGCGGCGGCTCACCGCTCACCCGCGTGCCCTTCGAGACGTACGCGAGCAGTCCCGTCTCCCGCAGCATCTGCAGATGGTTCTGCACCGCCCGCTCCGACAGCCCGGTGCGGCGCACCAGGTAGTCGATCCCCGGACGGCACGGCGACAGCTCCGCGAGCAGCTGCGCGACGAACACCGTCGTCGGCCCGAACGAGCGCGGCCCGTGCGACCGGTACTGCCGCGGCCGGTACAGCCCGGACCCAGCGACCCAGTGGACCGCCTGCATCCACGAGTAGCCGTCCGGCGCGATGCGGCCCGTCGACGTCGACAGCCACTGGGACGCCTCCGGCACGTACAGCGTCGCGGGCAGCACGGAGACCGCGACGTCGTCGACCGACGGACGCGGGGCGGGAATCATCGCGGCGGTCGGCGCCGCCACGGCGCTCACCGGCCCACCCGGGCTGACGTACCAGAAACGATCATCCGGTGACTGTGAACCGAACGGCCTGTGGATAGACGACGCGGCGGAACACCCCCGCGGCTGTGGACAACAGGAGCGAGCGCTCCCGAGGCAAGCCAGAACCCGTCCTGAACATGTGCGTATTCAGGACATGCCGGGCGGGCAATATCCGTCACATGCGGCAACCCAGACCCGCAAATGCGGATCAACCGGGCATGCCGAGGCTGGCGCGAGGCAAGCTGGTGGTGCAGAATGACGACGGCCTCCTTCAATCAGGAAGAGGGCATAACAAAGCCCCCTCGTGGTGCTTTGTGGTTCGGCGAGAACCAGAGATCGAACTGTTCGACCGGGTGCGAACCGGGCGGACAATCCCTTCAGAGGGCCTGCGAAGCCCTCCGGAGACAGATGGGGCGCCAGCCGGGGTGACTGCGAATCACCTGGGCAGCTGAGCGTCCCGGCGGCGAAGCCGCCCCAGGCCTACGTCATCTCAACCCTCTCTGCGGAGGGCTGGTCGGGGTGCGCGGGAACGCGAAAAAGCCCCGCTGACGTGCAGCGCGAGACATCGCGATGACGGCGGGGATCTTGTGCGGGCCAGAAGGCCCGCGGGTACAGTGGTGCCATGAACACCGAGGACCTCCCAACAGGTTCTCTACTCCCCCGGCGTTGCTTAGGCGCTGGGGGTTTTCCATATTCAGATAGATCTTGATCGCAGCCACCATACTCCCTCGATCATGCTCCGTGCAGAGGGGGACGTGGGCGAGTCGGCGAGAACCGTGTGGAAGGGGCGTCTCGGAGTGCAGCGACGGGGCCTGACAGTGGCTCAGGGCAAGATGATGTCCATGCCTGCATCCCCTCCCCTCGGCTGGGACGCCCTGGATCCCGGCGTGGCCACCTACGCGACCGCCGCGCAGCAGCGCGCGTACATCGCGGCCATGAAGAAGATCCGCGAAGGGCGGAAGGCCGGCGACCCGGTCCGCGTCTACATCTGTGCCGCGCCGGTCATCGCCCGCCGCCGTGAGTGGGACCTGCGCCTCGCGAAGATCCGCCACCGGCTGCCCGGCGCCGAACTCCTGCAGTTCGACGACCTGTTCACGCCGGAGACCTACGCAGAGAAGTGGAAGCGGGAAGCTGCCAGCTTCGACGGCATGGTCGTCGTCGGCTCCACCAAGCGCGGCGCCAACGGTCACGTCTACCGGCTGGGCGAGACCGCCCGGCTCGAGGTCATCGACCTGGTGAAGGCCGGAAAACCGGTCCTCATCCACGCCAAGGGCCTCGGGCTCGTCCCGTTCGTCGACTGCAAGGTCCACCGGGTCGGCGGGGAGAGACTGCGGACGAAGGTGACGGTGCCCGACGACTGGAACCCCGCGGACTACGAGCCGACGCTGCGGGCCGCGCTGCGCGCGCTGCGTCCGCGCAGCCCCGAGACGGCCACGACCAAGGACGCTCCCCCGCACCTTGCGCATCCCTTCGCCGCACCTCCCAGATGACGTCTTCGACCCGCTGTGGACTACAAACGCGCAGGTCGCGCCTGTAGTGCCCCTGATCCGAACAGAATTTTCCGGATTCGCCAAGAGGGTTATGCCGGATTCGCCGGACCTCCCGTCAGGCGGGCAACTTTCCCAGTTGGCCGCCCGCCTGGCGGGAAGCAGAGGACCAGAACAGCATTCACGATCAGCGCCGGATGCACCAGGAAGAGGGGCTTCCGGTAGGAACATACAAACGCTCTGGTCGGCCACCGTCGCCTCGGTCATATCCGCAGCTCCGGACTGAGGAACGACCACATGCTGACGCTGGCGCCGAGGTCCTGTGGCGGCCGGGCCTGCTTCGGATCCAGGATGCGCACCTGGACCATCCGCGCTGGGCACCCGAAGCACGGCGCCTCGAAAACGGAGATGTAGCGGCCGTCGAACGTGACGGCTTCGGAAATCTGCTGGGGAGTTCCCGCGCCGGCGTGCGCGCACGTATCGGGATCGTTCTCAGCCCAGCCGTGCCGGCCGGGGTGGTCAGGGAAGAGCCCGCACGGTTGGGACTTGATTTCATCCTGCGGGTCCCAATCGACCGGGCAACTGTCCAACGTGACGAGCTCGTGCACGTCGTCGTTCCAGCGCACCCACCAGTTGTCCCCTTCGAAGACGGACGTGACCTCGCTGTGGTGCGGCACCCCCGTGTGACCGTTCGACAGTTCACACCACTGCAAGGCGGTGAAGACATCGACCGGGCTTTGAGGATCGGCGCGCCTCAGCACGTCGACCTGGTCGTCGGTGAGCTTGGTCCTGCCAGCGCAGTGCACGAACCGTCCCGCCATCACCAGCTCCACTCGTGCGCGAGAACGGAGAACAGCACGCTGTCCCGCCACGCGCCGTTGGTGAACACGTGATCACGCAGCACACCCTCGCGGGTGAACCCGAGCTGCTGCACCACAGCGATCGAGGCAGTGTTGTCCGGCCCGATCGCGGCAGAGACCCTGTGGAGCCCGAGTTCCCTGAACGCGTACGTGATCAGAGTGCGGGCCGCGTCCGTCGCATAGCCGTGGCCCCACTCTTTCGCCGCGACGGCGTAGCCAAGCTTCCCAGCCTGGACACCGGCGAGGCCGATACGGGCGAATCCGATCACGCGGTCGTCGTCTCGCTTGGTCACCCCGAGGTAGAACTCGGTCCGGGGCTCCTGCGCAGTGCGCTCGATCGTGCCCTCGATCATGGCGACGGCCTGAGCACGATCGCGGCTGTCGAAGGACAGCCACGTCGTGACGGCGTCGTCGCCGATGATCGCCAGGACATCGTCGACGTCATCGCGGGCGAACTCGCGCAGGACGACCTGGTCGCCGACGATGCGGATCGGATACGTCAACGGTGAACTCCTAGCTGGGAAGGGACTTGAGCGGCGTACGGGTGAAGGCCTCGATCTGCTCCTGGAGCTCCCCGCCGGCTTCGGCGAGAGGCGACTCACCCAGAGCACGGTGAACCCGTTGGGCGCAGTGAACGATGCCGTTGATCCGCTGCTCCGGTACGAGTTCGAGCATGGGCGCGACAGCCTCAGCGGCGCCCTCCAGCTCACCCGCCCGAATCCGGGTGATGGCCAGGGCACTGCGTGAGCCGGCCTGGTCCCCGAACGCCCACTCAGGCGAGCTGGTGTCCTCGTACGCGTTGACGGCCCGGTTCGCGTAGTCCGCCGCGGCGTTGGCCTCGGACGGCAGCCAGGAGAGGGCTTCGGCCGCGTAGTAGATCTGCCGGGTCCGGCCGAACGTGCAGAGTCCGCCCAGTTCGTCGACCTCGTCCTCGCCAACGGAATCCCATGCGGCCTCGGCACGCTCGATCGCGGCCCGGGTCGCATTGGCGTTGCCAAGAGCCGCCCAGGCGCGGGCTTCGCTCACGGGGAGCCACACGCTGGCGGTGCTGTTCGGCGCGAACTCCGCACCGGACTGGGCGTACTTGACGGACTCGCGAGTGCGGCCAGCCCAGTACGAGACCAGCGACTGGATGCCACGGATCCAGGCTCGCAGCCCGTTGTGGTCCGCCTGGTCCGCGCAGACGAACGCCGTCCGGGCCTGGGTGAGCGCCGCGTACGGGTCAGCGAGGTCGTGCGAGGCCTTCGCGAGCAGTCCACCGGTCACGCCGGCCAGGAAGTAGAGCTGCCGGGCCTGGCTCGGTCGGCGCTGCTGTTCGAGCAGCGTGAAGAGGGTGTCCTGGGTGGTGAACAGATCGGGAAGCAGCTCCGTGAGCGGCTTCTGCGGATAGTCGGTCGCCAGCCGCTGCACGTCCTCGTGTACCTGTTCCAGGACGTCAGTGGTGAGTTCGGTCTGGCCTGCCGTCAGGGCAAAGCTCTTTGCGCGCCTCGCTGCCATCTCAATGAGCTCCTTGTCCGCGGTGGGCCGGCCGGTGACAACGACAAGCCCATTGGATCCGGCAGTCGCCGCTGGCAAAGCCCCGTCCCATGGGGCGAGGAGCTGTTCCAGCGACCTGTCGAACATGGCTTGCAGGACGCGACGCATGACAGGGGTGGTGTTGGTGCGCTCGCCACTGGCGAGCCGCCGAAGATGCCGAGTGCTGAGGGTGACGTCCTCCCCCAGATCCCTGGCGAGCCGAGCGAAGTCGCGAGCGACTTCGTCGTACGTCTTCGGCTGCTCCCGCAGCAGAAACTCCAACGTGGTGCGCGGATCTCCCTGTTGGGCGCTTCCGGCCACCGGTCCTCCCGAGTCACGAAATCGTGCTCTGCGGAACTCAGTGTCGTGCTGCGACGACAGCAAAGCAGCAGTGCACAGGGCCTGGTCCCCCTCTGGTCCGGTTCTTGTCCGGTCCAGGTCCCGGACCGGGCCGCTGAGGGACCTCGTCTGGTCATGCTCCCCCATCAGACGGTTGTGATCAGCAAATTCTGCGATCCGACCGCGAGTTGAGGAGGGCACCATGACCGACAGCCGGCACGAGGTGTTCGACGCGCACGGTCGTCCAGCTGATCTCAGGTCCGTTGTCCATGTATGCGCGTGCGATGGACGTGGCACCGCGCCCACACCGAAGACGCGGCATTGGGCTAGAGCAGCCGTAGCCATCGTGGCGATCCTGAGTGCTGGGCTGGTTGCTTCGGTCCTGCTCCTGGTGGTCCGCGACATCGCTACGGCGGCGGCTGGCACCAGCGTCACTGGCCTGGTCCTGCGGGCACTGCTGACGCCGTCCAGCGGGCGAGAGCGGTGAGCGCAGTGGCCAGCCGACGACGTCGGCCGCGCGTGGCGCGGATCCGCCGGACGCTCTCGTCATGTGGCCACGGACCATTGTCATGCGTCGAACTCGTAGTCCAAGACGTAGGCAGCCGAGTCCATGGTCATCTCGTTGATCTCCACTGCTCGCCCGTCGGCGTCGAACGCCGTGCGCGCCAACTTGATGACGGTTCTGTCGGCGGGGATGGCCAGCCGGGCTGCTTCTTCGGCGGAGGGCATGCGCACGCGGATCTCCTCGCGGAAATGGGCTGGTGCGTGACCGAGGTCGGCCAGGCGGGCGTAGATGCCGCCGGGTCCGGTGTCGGCCTGTGTGATGGGCGAGCCTGCAACGAGCGACTGCGGCAGGTAGGACTCCGCGACCATGACCGGGCGTCCCTCCATGACGTATCGCCGGCTGCGTACGCAGACCGTCTCGCCGGGCGACAACTCAAGGACGTCGCTGATGTGTTGTGGCGGGGCCGTGTCCTCCAGCACCGTGATCTGGTCGACGTCCGGAGCGCGGTGGTCGTCCGCCGACCAGACGGTTTTCCCGCTTCCCCACTGGTGACGGGCAAGTCGCTGGATGCCGCGGCGGCGGATGGGGTGGAACGAGATAACTCGGGCGCCGGCTCCCTTTTTGGTCTCGATGAGGCCCTCGGCTCGCAAGATCTTCAGTGCCCTGCGGGCCGTAAGGGTGGCGACGTCGTGTTGCGCGGCCAGCGCGTTTTCTCCAGGCAGGCGATCGCCGGGGCCGTAGTCGCCGCGTTCGATCGCTGCCTTCAACTCAGCCGCGATGTGCTGAGCCTTGGTGAGCTGCGCGCCCGTCTCGTCGGTCATCTGTCTCCCAACCTCGGTATCGATCCTATGGCGGCTGGCTACCGAGGTACCTCGCGGGCGGCTTGGCCACGCCGGGAGTAGCCCGCACATAGTACAGGCTCGGTACTGATGTTATTGACATCGGTACCGAGGAAGGTTCTACTTGGGGGAGCAACCTCGGTACCGAGGTTGTGAAGTCCCTAGCTGGGTCCCCCCACGGACCCGGCTCCCTCATCCGGAACCGGCCTCAGGCCGGTTCCGGATGAGGGAGCCGGAACCTCGGTCCCTACCAGAGCACCACCGCAAAACAGCAGGAGTCACCGTCCTTCGGGGCGGCGGCAATGGGGTTGAGCCCGCGCTCCCCCGGTCGACGGCGCCTGTACCGAATAGCTCCACCTGAACCACCCCTGAACAGCGAAGTTGCGCTGTCTGTCCGCCAGGACCCCCGGCCGCAAGGCCGGCCTGGCGGAGCAGAGAGGGCAGCACTCGCTTCACCCGCCGGAAGGAACGTGATGGCGAAGAACCGTAAGCGTCCAGGTCGGACCCGCACCAAGCGCGACAACCGCCGCGCGCCGATGCTGCTCAGCAAGATCGACCCTCAGGAGATCAACGTCCGTGAGGGCGAGGTCAAGTCCCTCGTCTGCCCCGATTGCCGCACCTGGCGCCGGCTGATGGGCGACACGAAACTGGTGATCCGCGAACACTGCATCAGCGACAAGGTCGCCGAAGGCGAGAAGCACGTCCGGTGCGACGGAAGCAACCAGGTCGTCCAGCTCGACATCTCGATCGAGCAGTGGAGCGAGGCGATGCTCGCCGCCGACAGCACGGCGACCGGCCGCCGCTCCGCCCGCCAGCACTACAAGCCGCTCCCGGCCCCGGC
This sequence comes from Streptomyces dengpaensis, assembly GCF_002946835.1. Classification (NCBI taxonomy): domain Bacteria; kingdom Bacillati; phylum Actinomycetota; class Actinomycetes; order Kitasatosporales; family Streptomycetaceae; genus Streptomyces; species Streptomyces dengpaensis. Next base: position 66,409 of record NZ_CP026653.1, on the reverse strand, counting down.
CAAGCCGGTCACCAGGATGTCCCCGGTGTCCATGAGCGTGGCCGACGCGCTCGCCGCCTACCGCGAGCACCTCAAGAAGTGCCGGTCCAGCAGCGTGGCCGGCCGCTGTGGCGGCACCCACCGTTGTGCCGACGGTGCCCGGCTCGCCGCGGTCTATGCGGAGCTGGAGCGTGCTCAGCCGCTCCGGGATCGCGAAGCCCGCGTTGACGCGCTCCTCGCCCGCTACCTGTCGATCAAGGTGTGGGCGAAGCACAGCGAAGCCACGGTCGGCGCGAAGACGGCCATGGCCAAGCGCAGCGGTACGGCGGTCGAAGAGGCCAACAACTCCTGCCGGATCCACCCGGCCGACACGGTCTCCGAGTTCCGCGGCTCCGAGGTGCCGCTGCAGCCGGTGCGGATCAGCGCCTGACCTCTCCCGCACGAACGACCACGGCCCCGGCCATCCCGAGCGATCGGGGAGGCCGGGGCCGTGGCTGCTCGTACTGGCAGTCAAAACGAGGGGCCCCGGGTCGCACCCCGGGGCCGCTCAGCGTCCCCATCCCGTCTGGGAAAGGAACCAGGTTGACCACCATCATGACATCTCCCGCTCCTCCTGGTGCACCAGGAGACACCAGCCCGGACATGAACGAGATGCTGCGCCAGGCTCGGCTGACCGACCAGCGTCGTTCAGCGGAGCGGCCGACGCTTCCGGCCTCTGTCCCTGGCCTGTACGTCCAGCACCGCGACCGTGGCTTCGTCGCCCACATCACGGCCTCCGAGTTCGCCTTCAGCACGGTGCGTGGTCTGACCGCCTCGGTGCCGATGGCGTACGGGGCCGGCCAGGCGACCGCCGACACCGCTGAGTGGCTCGTCTCCGAGCTGCTCGGCAACGCCGTGCGGGCCTGCGGCGATCACGTGCCGCTGGCCGTAGAGGTGTACGTCACCGGGCGCAGCGTCCAGGTGAACGTGCACGACCCCGCCGCCGATCTGCTGCCTCACCGCAGCGCGGTGGCGATGGACAGCGACAACGCGGAGTCCGGGCGCGGCCTGGGCCTGCTGGACATGCTGGCGCCCGGCTGGGACGTCGTGCCCTCTCCGGTCGGCAAGCAGATCCGCTGCCGCATCGACGGCACCAAGTAGCACATCCCGCCGCAGGGGCGGGCGCGAGAAGGTCAGCCCGCAGGGGCCGGGATCACCTCGCGTCAGCCCCCGCGGCTTGGCCCACCACCCCGAACTGCCATCGCCTTGGAGGACGTAATGGACTGGCGTCACAACGCTGTTTGCCGCGAAGAGGACCCCGAGCTGTTCTTCCCGATCGGCAACACCGGCCCGGCACTGCTTCAGATCGAAGAGGCCAAAGCGGTCTGCCGCAGGTGCCCGGTGATCGAACAGTGCGCTCAGTGGGCGCTGGAGTCCGGTCAGGAGTCCGGCGTGTGGGGCGGCTTGGACGAGGACGACCGGCGCCGGATGAAGCGCCGCGCCGCCCGCAACCGCGGCCGCAAGGCGAGCGCCTGACAACCTACCCCACCCGCAGCCCTGCGCTGCCCGGACGCCACTGGCCCTCGCGGTCCGGTGGCGGCGGAGAACGCAGGGACCGCACCCAGCAGCCGGCCACTTCGTGCTGCTGCCTTCCGGTCCGTACCTCATCCAACCGCCTCGAGGGAGTTCATCCATGGCCGCGACCACCCTGTGCATGCACACGCCGAAGTGCCCCACCGTCGACAGCCCCGACCGCGAGGCCGCCCACACCGTGGCCGGCCACCCGGAGCAGGGCTGGAGCCTGCTGTGCAACGGGGTCCTCCTCTTCGAGGACACCGGCGAGCTGCTCCCCGACGGCCAGATCATCGCCCCGCGCCGACTCACGGCGGTCTGACCGCTCCCCTCCCGTCTGCCGGGAGCGGAACGGAAGTTGTTGTCCGCCCCGCAGCACCGCCACCAGCCGGACGCCCGCGCAACGGGCTGCCGGTCTTTCGCACGTCCCGGCCAGGGAACAGCCCAGAGCCGGCGCACTTCGACGGAAGGACACAACGTGGCACAGCAGCCGCGCACGCAGACCACGCCGACGCAGACCAGCTACAAGAAGGGCGACATCGTCCTGTTCCGCGACGTCGAACGGTTCTGGCTCGGCAAGCCCGGCCACACGTTCGTCGGCCGGGTGGAGCGGGCCTGGCGGCACGCCGACACCGGCAAGGTCCTCTACGACCTGACGGAGCTGAGCGGCAACCGGGCCCGCGCCGGGATCGACCCCGACTACATGCGGCCGCTTCCGGCGACGGACGCGATGCACGACATCGACACCGCGCCGCTGAGCGAGCCGGACACCGGGGCGATGACCCCGGCCGCCGTCGCCTGGCTGCGCCAGCACCTCGGGCAGGACAGCAGCACGCTGCCCGCCCAGCGCTGACCACCTGCCACTCACGCAGACGGCCCTCCGAGTCCCCGGCATTTGAGCTGCCGGGGTCCCGGAGGGCCTGGTCACGACCCTACCGACCGACGCCGACCCGCGGTGACCTCTTGCACGAGGCGCCGGAACGTAAGAGAGGACACCACCGTGGCACCCAAGACCGCCACCCGCCGCAGGCGCCAGGCCGCCCCGGCCGCGAAGCCCCGCGCCAACGGGCGCGCCAAGGCTCCGACGCCGCCGGCCTCCATCCCCGCCCAGGCCACCGCACCCGAGAACACCGCTCCGGTGGTGTACCCGGAGGCCGACCCGGTCCTGGCCGACGCCGTCGACCGCGCCGCCGACCTCCGGGACCTGGCCGCCGACGACGCAGCCCGCATCCTCGCCGACGGCCAGGAGCGCGCCGACGAACTGATGGAAGGCGCCCGTACGGAGGCCGCCTCATTCACCGAGGCGGTCAACGCTGAGCAGGCGCAGATCATCGCTGACGCGATGAAGGAAGCCGACAGGGTCCGCACGGAGGCCGCCGCCACGGCGGTCGCCGACGCCGACCAGCGTCGGGCCGACGCCGAAGCGACGGCGGAGCAGCTGCTCGCCGACGCGCGCCGCAAGGCCGACACCGTCACGACGACGGCGGCCGGTGAGGCCGACCAGGTCCTCGCCGACGCCAAGGCGGCTGTCGAGCAGCTGCTCGCCGACGCGCACCGCCAGGCGCAGGAGGTCACCACCACGGCGGCCGCCCAGGCGGAGCAGGTCCAGACCGAGGCCGCGCAGGCCGCCGCGAAGGCCCTCGCCGACGCGGAGACCGCGCGTACCGAGCTGCTGGCCGGTGCGGAGCGCACCGCGGCGGAGACCCGCACCCGGGCCACCACCGACGCCGAACATGTGCTGGAACGGGCGCGGGGCGAGGCCGACCGGATGCGCGAGAGCGCTGACGACCAGGCCGTGCAGGTGCGGGCCGGAGCCGAGAAGGTGGCCGCCGGCCTTCGCCAGGACGCCGACCGCGCCCTGGCCGACGCCCGGTCCACCGCTGAGGAACTGCGGGCCGCCGCCGACAAGGACGTCGCCCGGCTGCGCGAACAGGCCGAAGCCGATGCGAAGACGGCCCGGGAGGCAGCGGCGAAGGCCACGGCCGACCAGGCCGCCGCCGCCCAGGCCCGAGCCGAAGCGGACCGGGTCATGGAGGCAGCGACGCAGCGCACCGTGCAGCGGGCCCGTCGCCGGGAGATCCGGACCGAGTCGCGCGCCGCACGGCGCAAGGCACGCAACGACGCCCGGCCCGCCGGCGCCGTGCCGCCGCTGACCGGGTGGGAGCTGGTGGGAGTCGTCGCGATCGTGCTGGCCGCCGCAGCCGTCTCCACCATCGGTCTGCTCTCCTCCTACACCGCGCTGGAGACCAAGGCGGCCGGGTGGGGCTGGGAGTGGCCGTGGCTGCTGCCGGTCGGCATCGACGTCTCCATCCCCGCCTTCACCGGCGCCAACCTGGTCCTGATCCGCATGGGCATGGAGCTGCGCTGGATCCGGTGGGTACCCAGGGCGCTGACGGCCGTGACCGTCTACCTGAACTGGCACGCCTCCGACAGCATGTCGGGGCGCCTCGGGCACGCCGCCCTCACACTGCTGTGGGTGGTGTTCTCGGAGATCGCCTCCCACGTGTACGCCACGCGGATCGGCGCGGTCACCGGCAAGAAGCGGATGGAGACGGTGCGCCGCTCCCGCTGGATCCTCGCCCCAATCCCCACCGCCCGCCTTCGCCGCCGGATGATCCTGTGGGAGATCACCTCCTACCAGGAGGCGCTCACCCGCCTCCAGGAGCAGACGTACCTGCGAGCGCAGCTCAAGGAAGAGCACGGTTGGCTGTGGCGCTGGAAGGCTCCGCTGGACCAGCGGATGGCGCTCAAGCTCGACACGGCGCCCGCCGCGCTCGCCGACACGCTCACCCCCGAGGACGCTCACACCACCGAGCGCGTGGAGGAAACCGAGCACGCTCACCCCGACGTGAGCGCGCTCACCTCCAGGGAGGTTCGCGGTGAGCGTGAGCGCCCGGCGCTCACCTCTGGCGCTCACGAGGGTGAGCGCGCCACAGAGGAGACGGACGCTCAGCGAGCGGAGGACGCTCGTACGCGCAGCGAGACGGAGGCGCTTACCGAGCGTCGCCACGCTCGTATCCGTCTGCTCTACACCGAGCTCGGGCGCCGTCCCGAGTGGACGGAGATCCGCGACGCGCTCACCGACGCGGGCCTGTCCGACAAGCCGGTCTCCCGCCCGACCGCTCAGCGCCTGCGCGCTCAGGTCGAAGAGGCCGCCCCGGGCGCGTAGGTGAGCGCCCGGTGAGCGCCGACGCGCTCACCCCCTGGCGGAACCCCTGCCGCTCATGGTCGCCACCGGCCCGCGCTCGCACCCCGAGCGCGGACCGGTGACGGCCACGGCCGGCAGGCCGCTCGCCCGTGCCCGCCCCGAGCGGGGCGCGGGCCAGGCACGACCGAGTACCGCCCCAACCCCGCGCAACAGCCTCGGGGATCGCGGATTTTCCCCTTCCCCAACCCCGAGACCTGGAGGTCTTCTCGCATGAACAGCAACGACGACCAGAAGCACGTACCTCTGCGCGACGTGGCGCAGAGCCCGGAGGCAACCGCCCGGTACCTGGCCGAGGTTCAGCGGGTCCTGCTGGACATCGGCAAGAACCTGGAGACCCTGGCGATCGAGACCCGCGTTCACCTGCGCAAGACGCACGTGGAGGGTGACCGCTGGTACCACGCGAGGCTGCGCGCGATGCCCGTCGAAAAGGCCCTCGGGAACGTCCTCAAGAACCTGAACAACCTCACCGAGGGCCTGGAAAAGAGCGCCTATAAGCGCCGCTCCCACGACGAGGCCGTTGTGAATACGGCCAAGGACAGGAAGGAAAAAGAGCTGGAAAGGCAGCGGAAGAAGAACCCGCAGCAGCTCCAGGCCGCACCCAACCCGCCGCAGCAGGGTGCGCAGCGCCAGAATCCCGGCTATAGTGCTCCTACGTCGATTTACGACCTGGGTAACAGGGAGTCGGCGTGAACCGCCCCCTCAGCAGCGCTGAACGCTCCATCGAACGGCGCAGGAACTGGCTGAAGGAAGAGGCGGACAAAGCCCGCGAATCTCGCGGCGAGGCGGGGCAGATGGAATTCTGGCTCCGCCTGGCACGATCCCGAATCGCCAAGGACGTCAAAGCCGGTCGCGGCGACGTCTACGTCGGATTCGCGCAGATCTGCCGCCTGTTCATCACCGCGATGGACAAGCGAGCGGAGGGCGACGGACGGATCTGGAGCGACCTCCTGCAGTACGCGGAGCAGGTCCTCGCGAAGCACCCCCCGCGTCACTGAACGTCACCAGCGAAGGCCCCGCCGGGCTCCGGCGGGGCCTCGCGCGTGTAAAGCGTGCACACGTGCACGTGCACACGCGTGCACACAAGACCCCACGCTCTGTCAAGTCCAGGAGGGAGGTGCATCGTGTCCGACGTGGACGACCCGAACGGGATCCTGGTCCGCGGCCCCTGGCGCGGTGATTCCTCGTACGTGCCACCGCCGATGCCGGATTACGCCGACACCATTCCGCCGCCGGAGGACATTCCCCCCGCGCCGCCGGAGTCGCCGGAAGAAACGACGATGGAACTGCCGACGATTCCGGCAGCTCCGGACCCGGCGGCGGCGCTGCGCTCGGACGGAATTACCCCGCCGGAAGCCGGAGAAGAGGAAGGCGAATACGAGGAAGGCGAATATGTCCAGCCTCGTTCCCTTGCTGACCGTCTCGGTGACTGGCTGGAATTCCGGCTGGAAATGGCGCGGGCCAATCATGAAAGCGAATCGCCTTTCCGTGAGGCTGAAATAGCGCGGAAGGCTGCGCTGCTGGAGGGCCGCACCGCGCAGGAAGTCGCGATGATGGAGCAGAACGGAAAGCTCCACACCGCGATGATGAAAGCGAAGGGCGACAAGGCGGCGGCGCGGTCAAAGGCCGACGCCGACCGCATGAAGTCGTCCGGCTCCGGCCTGGGGGCGGACAAGGGCCGCTCGAAGGCCGGCGGTGGCGGTGGCGGCGGGCCCTCGCGCGGCGGGGGCGGCAGCGGTCCGTCCCGCAACAACTCCGGTTCCGGCTCGAAGGGGCCCGCCTCTCGTGGGTCCAACTCCGGCGGCAGCGCCGGGCGTTCGGGATCCGGGTCGACCGGGGGCGGCAAGGGCGGCACGAAGGGCTCTCAGGCGGGCTCTGGCGGCCGCGCAGCCGGTTCCGGGCGCAACGGGGCATCCGGGGGCTCGAAAGGCTCCCAGACGGGCTCTGGCAGCTCAAGGGGCGACGGCGGCCGGGGCCAGAACGGCCCGGCCTCCGGCGCCCGCGCTGAGCGCGCCCGCGGCCGTCAGGAGCGCGCCGGGGTCCGGCAGGCCGGGCGGCAGGAGCGGCGCAGCGCCGGGCACACCGCCGGCGTCGCCGACCGGACCAAGGACCGCGACCAGGCCCGCGCCAACCGGCAGAAGGAATGGGAGGACCGCCGGGCCAAGAAAGCGGAGCGGGGGGAGGCGCGGAAGGCGAAGCGGGAAGCCGCGGCGTCGGCCGACCCCGGCCGCACCACCCTCGGTGCGGCCCTCACGGAGGAAGCCCAGCGCCGCTTCGACAAACGCCGCGCCGACGCGAAGGACGCGAAGGACGCCAAGGACGGCACCGAGAAGGTGAGCCTGACCAAGGACAAGGACTCCAAGGGCAAGGGCACCGACGACGGCAAGGGCACCGACGGCGGCACCGACGGGAAGGCCGCCAAGGACGGCTCTGACGGGGCCTCCAGCGCCGCTAAGGACGGCAAGGCGGGCGATGAGCCGGGTAAGGACTCCACTGCCGGTGACGGGGCGTCTGGCGATGCGAAGAAGCGTCGTCGGTTCTGGCGCCGGCGCACCGGCGGCACGGGCAGGGCCGGACGGCGTGGACGTACTCGCCGTACCGGCCGGACCGGGCGGGCGGGGCGTGGTCGTACGGGTCGCGCCGGTCGGCGTGGCCGTCCGGCGGACAGCCCGTTCGGCGAGGAGGACTCCACCCCGACGTGGGAGTGGACCGACCGGCCCACCCGCCCGCCGCGCACCGACGCCAAGGGTGAGGACGACATCGTCGACGCGGACATCGTCCCCGACAAGCCCGCGGCCATGACGACCGGCACCAAGGGCCTGCCGCCCGCCCCCGAGCCGCACACGAAGCGGCCCGGCACCAGCCGACCGACCAGCGAAGGGAGCAGCGTGAGCAGCGCGGAGGTCAGCAGGCCGTCCGGGCAGGGCACCTTGGCTGCCCAGCACCGCACGGACATCACGTTCGACGAGTACCTGATGGAGATGGCGAACATCGCCATCCAGGCCGGCATCGACAAGGAACGGGCCGAATCCCTCGCGGAGGCGCTCGGCAAGGTCGCCGACGCCCTGCGGGAGATGGCCGCCGACCTGGTCGGCGACCACAACATCTCCACCGCCGTCACCGACCTGATCACGGACCTCGCCGACGCCGCGGGGCGCATGAAGCAGCAGGCCGAACGCTGCGCGATCGAGTGCGGCATCGCCAACGAGGCCGCCATGCTCGCGGCCGCCATGGTCGCTCGCGTGTACGGCCAGGACATGGACGCCAAGGATGACGCGGGCCTGAAGTTCGCGTCGGCCGCCGCCCACCACGACTAGAAGCAGGAAGGGACACCCGCTGATGAGCAGCGATCTCGCACCCCGCGCCAGCGGCGCGGCGCCCGCACCGGCCGACGGCGACAACCGCTACAAGGCCGTCCAGGCCAAGCTGGACAAGCTAGGCAAGGCCATGGACGACGCCACCCTCGACCTCGAGTCGCTGCGGCGCAGCATGCAGGCCAACGCCACCCGCACCGAGGGCGTCGCCCGCGACATCGCCAACGCCGACCTGGACGTGAAGTTCGTGGAGCTGACCAACAACGTTTCGCTCGCCTTGGGTGGTGCCGCGATCCAGGTCCGCAGGCTCCACGACACCGCCCAGGAGACCGCCGACCTCACCTACGAGACCAAGCGCACCCACTCCAAGCTGTACGGCGCGCTGGACGACATCCGCTCCAACCGGCGCGAGAAGACCCCCAAGCCGGCCTTCTTCAACCGCTGACCCCACTCCCCCAACCCACCCCGCCACGGGCGGCTCCGCGACATGCGGGGCCGCCCGTGCCCCGTTCCCGAAGGAGCAGCTGGTGACCACGCCGCGCAGTGTCACGCTCGAACGCCTCGCCTACACCCTCGCCGCGCCTGTGCTGGCCGTGGCCCCCAACGTCTATCCCGAAAGCCCCGTCAACCAGGTCGTCCAGCTGGCCGGAGCCGCCGGGATCGGCGCCTGGTTCCTGGCCGCCAAGAGCGATGAGCACGGCGCCGGACGCAAGATCCTGCGCTGGTCCCCGCTGGTCCTGGCCGCCGCCGTCGACGTCGCCGCCAAGACCACCACCGGCTGGGGCCCGTACTGGATGGACGGACTGCTCGCCGCCGGATGGGCGGCGGCCGGCTACCTGGTGATGCCGTTCTCCCGGCACACCCGCCGCCGTCACCGTCCCGCCCTCGCCGCCCCGGCCCCGCAGCTGCAGGTAGCCGAAGCCGCGGAGCCGTCCCTGGTCGTGCCGGACGACGGCGCAGACCTGCTCACCCGCGAGGTGCGGATGATGTGGGAGAACGCCGGGATGCCCGGCCGTACGCACGTCGTCAAGGCCACCCGGCACCCCGGTATGCGGCACGACATGACGATCCTGCTGCGCGCCTCGGAGACCGGACGGCCGATCACCGGTCTTACGGAGGCCGCGGTCGCCGCCCCGTTTGCTGTGCCTTCCAGCGACGTCGTCCTGGCGGAGGTCGCGATCCAGCCCGGCCGCCAGGGCGGACCGGGCTGGATGGAGGCCCGCATCACCCCCGACGCCAACCAGCGCCGCCGCACCAAGCCGACCCCGCAGGAGCGCTGGACGGACAAGGTCGGCGGGCCCAAGGGCGGCGCCCCCGGCTCCGAGCTGGTCCACAAGACCCGCGACGACGAACGCGGGGTGACCTTCTACCGGGCGAAGATGGCCGACTCCACCGACACCCCGCGCATCGACCTGGCCAAGGTCTGCCGCGCGCTGAACCTGCCCGAGGACGACTCCTGCGTGTTCGTCCTCATCGACGGCAACGAGTTCCTGATCAGCGCGTTCGACACCCCACCGCTCAGCGCGATCTTCCCCGCCACCCGCGAGCTGCTCACCCCCGACGCCAAGGGCATGTACGTGTGCGGGTTCACCATCACCGGCCAGCCGGTGAAGACCATGGTGTACCAGCACGACAAGAACGCCGCAGCCCACGGCCTCACCCTCGGGGTGTCCCGCTCCGGCAAGACGCAGTACTTCGCGATCAACATGGCCGCCCAGTCCCTGGACGGCCAGGTGGTGTGGCTGTCCACCGTCCGCAAGGACGAAAAGACCACCGTGCTCGGGAAGTACATCGACCGGCAGGGCTCGAACGCGCTGTGGATGGCACGCCAGGTGCGCGCGGCGAAGGCGCTGTGCGAGATCAGGGCGGAGATGCCCTGGCCGCACGACGGCCAGCCGCACGACTACAAGCCGGGCGATACGCGCTGCCCCTACCGGCAGCTGAACGTGTACGCGGATGAGTTCATGACTGCGGCGCAGGACGGGGACTTCGGCGAGTTCATCCAGAAGGACGGTGAGGACCTCACGGTCACCGGGCTGAAGTACGGCATCGGCTTCAACCCGGCGGGCCAGTCGCCGTTCGCGCACAACGGGTTCTCCACGGAGATGAAGGACAACCTGCGGCAGAACAGCAGGCCCGTGATCTTCAACATGGGTTCGCCCGGCGCCACCCGCAAGGCCGCGGAGGGCACCATGGAGAACGCCTACGACGTGCCGACCATCCCGGCCCGCTACTCCCGCCAGGAAGGCTCCGCGATCGAGCGGGCAATCAAGGGCGAGGCCGACCCGGAGAACGGCGTCAGCACGGGCGGCGTCGCCGTCATCGTCCTCGACAACGGCCGCGCCGTGCTCATGCGGTCGCTGTACGCGGACTTCGACACCGACCTGTCCAACCTGTTCCCCGACGAGGTCAACCGGCTCACCGACTACGAGATCAGCGAGCTGGAGAAGCGCGGCCTGTGGTTCGACTGGAACGAGCCCGTGCGGCCCGGCGAGTTCTGGCCCGAGCCCGACGAGGACGACGGCGACGGCGACGGCCGCTCCCGCCGGCGCGGCGGGGGAGGCGGCAAGGGCGGCGGCGGCAAGCGCGGATCCGGATCCGGCGGCCGCTCCGAGAAGGTCACCTCAGCCCGCCAGGCGCTGGAGGCCATCAAGAGCCTCACCGACGCCTGATCACACCCACCCATCCCGGGGCCGGCCCGCCCGAGCACGGCCGGCCCCACCCGATCCCGAAGGAGCACCATCCGCTGTGGCCCTCTCCATCTCCGCCGCCGTGCTGCTGGGCATCATCGTCGTCGTCCTGGTCAAGGGCGGATACGTCCGGATCGGCTCCGCGCTGGCCTGCACGCTGTTCGGCTTCACCCTCGCCGCGACCGGCCTGGCCCCGACGATCAACAGCGGCCTCGCCTCGCTCGCCGGGCTGATCTCCAGCTTCTGAACTACGCCTCGGTCCACGGCGGGTCGGGCGTGTAGTTGAGTCCGTCGCAGAAGCGGCAGTCCCACTCCGAGGGCACCTCCCACTTGTCGACCCAGAAGCCGACCTGCTTGCCCACGAAGAAGTTGTCCCCGCCGCACCACCCGCACTCGAAGACGAACTCCACCCGATCCCCTTCCCCGCGCCTGTTGGATCGAGGATGCCCGGGGCGCAGGTGCGGTGACTACCCACCCGCCAGCCCCAACTCACCTGCTGCGCAACGCCGAAGGGCGCCGCCGGACACGACTCCGGCGGCGCCCTTCGCCGTTGCGCGCGGCCACTCCCCCACGCGCCCTCCCGGCCACCACGGCCAGGAGGGCGCTCCCCTCCCGCGTGATCGGAGAACCCGATGGACCCCCTGAACACCCAGCACGGCATGCCCGAGTCCGAGGCCGCGGCCGAAGCCCGCCGCCTGATCGACGACTGGGCGAGCAAGCCCGTACGCCACCACCCCACCTCGTTCCGCGACGACACCGAGCCGCCGGCCTTCGGCACCACCCCGCCCGTGAAGCAGGACGACCAGCGGATCGTCCCGGCCTGGGCGGCCGGGATCGCGGTGGCCTCGATCGGCGTGGGCGCCGGCGTCACCGGCATCGGCTGCGGTGCCTGGCTCGTGCTCCAGGGCCTGGCCTCCGTCACGTTGAACGGCGTCCTCATGGTCACCCTGCCGTTCGCGGGCCTGGCCATGGCCGCCACCGCCATCGGCGGCGCGATCAGCAAGGCCCGCGCGGCCGTCACCAAGAACGTCTTCGAGGGTCCGGTCACCCACCACACCGAGATCCACAACAACAGCACCACGCGCGGGGCGTTCTTCGCCCGCACCCGAAACGAGATCCGCTGACCGGCTCCGGCCAGCCCGCACTGCCCACTCACCGACCCCTTCGCCGAAGGAGCAGCTACGCCATGCCCACCAACGACAAGCCGGTCAACGGCCAGGACAACCCGTCCTTCTTCGACCTGATCGACCAGATGCCCCCGCCGCCGGTCCTCGAGCTGGACGGCAAGCACGGCAACAGGCGGCTCGCGAAGCTGCGCGCCGCGTGGAAGGAGTCCTGGAAGGAAGGCGGCTTCCTCTACCAGCGGTGGGATGAGGTCTTCCGGGCCCGGCACGCCGGCTGGCACGAGGTCGCCAACTGGATCAAGGCGGCTGGACTGTTCACCGGGATCAGCCTCATCGTCATGATGCTGGACGCCGCCGGCGACATCGCCAGCGCCACGCTCAAGGGCCTGTCCGCAGTCCCGGCCACCAGCGCCGGTGACGGCAGCGGCCTGTGGGGCACGGTCGACCACCCCGTGCGGGTGTTCCTTGCCGACCAGGCCGCGCACCTGGCCGTCGCCCCGGCCGCCTTGTACGTCTTCTGGCAATTCGCCGGAGTGCTCGCACTCATCGGCGGCTTCTGCAAAAACGCGGGCGCCCGCATTGCCTGGGCGCTGTGGGGCTGTGCAAGCCTCGCCATGATCTGGTCCGCCGCCCCGGCCGGAGGCCGCGCCGCCGCCACCGGGCTGGCCGCCCTCATGTGGGCGCTGGCCAGCATCTTCGCCCTGCGGGGCCTGACCCTGCGGCCCATCGTCCACAACCACCCGCCGCAGTTCCAGCCCCAGTTCAACCCTGCGCTCCACATCCACGCCACCCTCCCCGCCCCGGTGGGCGACGACTTCGGCGACGAACCCGACAACATCCACCCGCTCCAGCGCTGACCCCGGTCGCTCCGCCTGGCCCTCGCCCACCCGCAGCCGCGGGGCCGGGCGAGGGCCGGACAGGCCGACCGGCCGCCACGAACCACCCCGAGCGACAAGGAGATCCCGTTTTGGCTGCGAAAGCACCGGCTGTCATAGGCGTGCTCACCGAGCCCCCGGCACCGACCTGGTGGAAGGTCAACCGCCACAAGGTCTTCGGCGTCACCGGGCTGCTGATCGGCTACCTGGTCGGCACCCACCTGCACGGCGCCCCGGAGCAGCAGCCGGAGACGCCCCGGCCGGGCCACACCATGCCCGCGTCGACCACGCCCTGAGAGCACCCCACGCGCACGGCCCACGCCTCGCCGCATAGCCCAGCCGCACCACCTGCCGCGCCCGCCGACACCAGCACGACGTCGGCGGGGTGCAGCGCTGTCCACCGACGACTGGAGGAACTGCTCGTGCTCATTCCCCGCCCGCGCCGCCGGATCGCCCGGCCCCGCCCGCAGCGTCCCGGGCCCCGCTACCCGCACCGCCCCGACCGGCTGCCCGGCGCCTGGAACAGGTAATGCCGCGCCCCCGGAAGAAGCGGCCTCCCCGCGAGGTGAAGCGGGTGCCGCGCAGCGACGCAATCCTGCCGGAGCATGACCGCGGCGCTGTCCCGGAGGGCTTGGTCACCCGGCGCCAGTTACGGGACATGAACCTCAGTCCGGGCGGCAACGACGGTCCGGTCGCGATCCTGCGCTGCAAGTGGTGCTCGTACCGGCCGCAGTGGTCGTGCATTCACCCCACCCGCGGCTTCCTGCTCCGCGTCGACCTGGCCGTGCCCAAGCGTGTTCCGACGCTCGCTCAGGAATGGGCACTGGACCGGGCGATGGCCGCAAGATCCACCTGCCCCGAATGCAGGCGCCGGTACTGGTTCTGCCTCCCGCTGCGCACCCAGGGCTGCTGCGACCCCTGCGCCAGGGGCTTCGAGCCCAGCCCCGACACCTACCTCGCTTCCACGGCCCCGGTCATCCACCGGCTCGCCGCCTGATCAACGAACCCCTCGAAGGAGAGTCACCATGGCTCTGTTCACCCGCCCCGCCCCCACCGCCGCGCCCGAGACCTGGACGCCGGAGGGCACGCTCGTCTCTCAGCGCTATCGGGCGATGGAGGGCGCGACCGTCCTCGTCTACACCGCCGACGCCGACCGGGGCACCGCGCGCTACGCCGCGGCTTGCCTGGGCTGCACCTACCGCGAGGACCGGAACGCTTCCGGCAACGTGATGACGGAGCCGGACGCCGCCCAGGCCGCCAACGCGCACGCCACGGCCTGCCGGGCGGTGCCGCGCGGCATCCCCGCCCGGCCCACCGACGCCGCGGCCGCGAAGCTGATCCGCACCCGGCTGTGGGCACGCCGCTACGGCAAGGCCCCGCACCCGGTGCACATCTCCGACTTCAACGCGATCCGGATCGAGCTCCAGCGCCCCACCGACTGGATCAAGGCGCTGCTGACCGATCTCGCGCAGGCCGACCCCGGCTTCCTCACCGCGACGCCCGTCAGCTCCGGCAAGGGCACCCGCTTCACCGTCCAGCCCTTCGACCGGCCTTGACCGTGCGCGCCCGAACCGCCGCCCTGGTCGCGGCCGTCGTGCCCGTCACGGTCGCCGCGGCCGCGGTCGTGCTCAAGGCCAGCCACTGGGAGCTGTACGCCGACCGGCACCGCATCCACCTCGCCCCCGTCGCCCGCCGCTCCTGCCCCGACTGCCGGGGCGCGGGCGGCTGGTGGGTCGGTGGCGCGAACCCGGAGATGGAGCCGTGCGGCTGCTGGGCAGAGCGGCGCGAGCTGACGCTTCGGCTCCTGCCGCGCCCCACCGTCCCGTACGACGAACCCCCGTTCTGACGGATCCCCGTGCTGCCCCGACCAGCTGACAAGCGCTGGCCGGGGCGGTGCGGAGGACCGGACAGCCCGGTCGCTCCGAAAACCCCGAAGGAGCCGCACATGACCGAGACCCTCACCCCGCCCACCGTCGCCGCCGGCGCGGACTCACCGCTCGCCCTCCTCTTCGACATCGCCCTTGAGATCGGCGTGCAGGGCGAGGACGAACAGCGCGACAACGCCGAAACAGCCGCCCTGGACCACGTCTGGAACGCCTACCCCGACACCCTCGGCAAGGCCCTGGACGACGACGACTGGTCCGGCCGGCCCGCCGTGCCGGGCGCCGTGCTGGAGCCGAGCGCCGTCGCCTACCTGGACGGCGGCCTGTGGCTGCACCACTCCAGCGACGACGACCAGGAGCAGGACGTCCTCACCCTCATCGCGCCCTGCACCTGCGGAAACGGATACGTCGACACCGTCCTGGACGGCGAGCGCGACCTCCTGCAGGTCCTCACCGACCTGCGCGCCACCGGCGGCCGCTTCCCGCACGACAGCGGCTGGCCCGACTGCGACAGCCAGCGCCGTCTGCGCGCCTGGGGCGACGCCCGACCGTGACAGCGCGAAGGGGCGGCTGGCGCGCTCGTACCGCGCCAGCCGCCCCAACTCCCCTTCACTCTCTACGAGATCAGGAGAACTCCAGCATGCCCCGTCTGCCCCTCACCACCGAGCGCCTGGCCCTGTTCGGCACGCTGCTGGCCACCTTCGGCGAGCTGCACCCCGCCTGTGACCACTGGGTCCAGGGATCGAAAACGGCGTCGCGGAAGCGGCTGTACGGCGAGGACCTGGTCCACGCCGACGGCACCCCCGCCGACCCGGACTCCACCCGCCCGACCATGACCGCCAGCGCCCTCGGCAGGCGTGCCGTGGCCTGCCACGTCGCGTCCTACACCGCTGTGCAGCTCGGGGCGACCATCGCGATCACCCGCGCGTTCGGCTACCGCGTCACGCCCACCGCGCTGCTCGCCGGCGCGGCCATCAACGCCGGGACGCACGCCGCGATCGACCGCGGCGCGCTGCTGCTGTGGCTGGCGAAGAAGACCAACAAGACCGGCTACATCGAGCACTGCAAGGCCGCCCGCGTCGACGACGACGGCAAGGCCACCTCGGAGCTCACCGGGCCGGGCAGCGCGTGGATGGAGCTGGACGCGGCCCTGCACCGGGGCATCGGTGTCGGCGCCGCCGCCGTCACCACGTGGCTCACCACCCGCCCCGGCGGCCGCCGGTGACCGCGCAGACCCGTACGCGCATCGACCGCGTCCGTGCCTCCGCCGCGATCGCCCAGCTCGCCCTCCAGCAGATCGAGGACGACCTGAGCGCCGACGACGTCGACCCGGCGGAGCTCGCCGAGATCCTGCGCGAGTTGAGCGAGGACACCGACCCGCCCGGCGGGTTCATGGCGTCCGTCGCGCAGCTGCTCACCGCCGCCGCGAAGCGAGCCGAACGCATCGAGCCCGACCGCGACGGCGACGCCTCATGCCCGCTGCACGAGGCCGCCACCCTGATCACCGACAACGCCGGGCAGCGCCTCATCTGGGCTGCCAACTCCCTCCACCCGCAAGGAGACTTCGAATGACCGCGCCGATGCCGCAGTACCCGGAGCTGCCGGACAACGCCCTGATCGTGCTGATCGGTGCCTCTGGAGCGGGGAAGACGACGCTGGCCAGCACCTGGCCCGCCTCCCAGGTCCTCTCGCTCGATGGCCTGCGCGGCGTTATCAGCGACGATCCGGGCTGCCAGGACGCCACAGGCGACGCCGCTGACGTTCTCAAGCTCATCCTGGAACGCCGGATGGCCCGGAAGCTGAACACGGTGATCGACGCGACCAATCTCGAACAGCCGGTACGGGTCGACCTGGTCATGGCCGCGAAGCGGCACGGGATGCCGACCATCGCGGTCATCGTCGCGACGCCCCTCTCGCTCTGCATCGCCCGGCAGGACGGCCGCCCGGACAACCGGCGCGTGCCCGAGGACACCGTCCGCACCCAGCACAAGGCGATGGTCCACTCGGTCCAGTCGCTGCGGGCTGAGGGCTTCAACGAGACTTTCTTCGTTGGGGGCCTCAACCGGCTGGAGCCGTACCTGCGCCGCCTGAGCGAGGCCCGCAGCGCCGACCTTGGACTGGACGGCGGCGACGGCCTGGGCGACCTGCTCCTGGTCCGCCGCGTCTTCGGCCCCGAGATCCTGCCCCTGTGGCAGTGGAAGGACGGCTCCGACGTCGCGGGCGGCGACCGGGTCGCGGAGATCCGCCTCGGTCAGCTGTACCTCACCCTCGCCCTGCGCACCGACGTCGACGGAGAGGGCGACTACGGCTTCGACGTCATGGTGCCCTGCCCGTTCGACCCCGAGTGCGGCGGCTATGCGTGGGCGCCGGCCTGGAGCATCGGCTGCCTGCACCGCGCGCTCACCGGCCAGTTGGACAACCACGAGGACATCGTCTGCACCGTCCACGGCAGCTTCGACGACGTCGACCAGGAGGCCGACGACCACGCCGCACAGGCGCTGGAGGCCGCCCGCGGATGACCACCGAGCCCACTCTCGGATCTGCTTCCGGCTGGGACCAGGCCACCTACCGGTGCGGCCGGTGTGGAGCCACGTACACCGTCACCACGGAAGAGGCCTACCTCCAGGCCGTAGGCGTCCACACCGACGCACACGCCGTGTGGGACCGCCTCAACCCCATCGAGCGCGACGGCTTCGCCTCGATCCTCCGCACGATCCTGTCCGCGCCGGACCTCGGATTCGAATTCCTGGCCCTCGCCGACCGGCAGCACCGCACGGGAGGCGACACACAGTCAGTCCCGCCCCCGGCCGTACCCGGCAAGAACACCCCACAGCCCGACTCTTCGCCGTCGAACGCGACGGCCCGAGCTCCCGAGTAGGAGAACCCAGATGACCACCGCCACGATCACCGCCGACGACCTCATCCGCCGCTACGCCGCCGACACCGCCTACGTCGCAGAGAAGGACAAGGACCAGGCCACCGACATCGGCACCCTCGCCGATCAGCTCGGCACTGCGGCCCGCAACTTCTCATTGGCCGGCATCGACGGTCACGAAGACGTGAGGACCGCTTCGGCCTTCCTCCACGAGGCCCACCTCTCAACCGACGACAACGAGCGCACCGTGTTCCTGCGCAAGGCCGACAAACTCCTCGCGCCCGTCGTCCAGGAGATGACGCAGGAGTTCCGCGGCATGGTCGGCGACTGACCCCGCGGCGACGACCGAGCAGCACCGTCCACACGGCCGCCGGGCCCCAGGCGGCCCATCACCCTCCAGCTCGACTACCAAGGAGGCCTTGTGGCCGTTCCCGCCCAGCCCACCAAGAACACGTTCGCCGCGCTCAGCGCCTGCTTCACCCGGGATCTCGCCGCCCTCATCTCCGAGGACGCACCACACGACCCGTCGCCGAACGAGTTCATCGACCTGGTCGCACGCGTCCGTGACGTCCTCAACCCCGCCGGCGTGGACCTGGACGACGCAGTCGTCCACCTCACCGAGGCGCTGAACGGCCCCGGAGACGACCAGCGTGAGCTGCTGGCGCAGGCGCGCACCCATCTGCGCAACGCCGTCGAAGCCACTCGCTGACCCCGCGCGTTGAGCGCACTCTGTGCCGCCCCGGACCCCGCAATCGCCGGGGCCGGGGCGGTCGCAGTGGCCCCTCAACCACGAGATGAACGAAGGGAGATGGACGTCATGGGCCTGCCTTACTTCGAGGTCGACGTCCCGATAAGGAGCACCGTCCAGCCCGGCCTGAGCGGTGTGCACGTCTTCGCCGGCCCCGCCGACAGCCGCAGCGCCGCCGTACGGATCGCGCACGAGGTCTACGACGCGGCACGCGCCACGCAGGAGGCCGGACTCGAGATTCCCGGCAACCGGCCGGACGGCTGGGGAGCCCGCGGCTACCGGCCCGGCTGGGAGCTCGACTGGCCCGCCGCGACTGTCGGCCAATGGAACACCCCGTACAGCTTGAGCCGCCTCGCCGACGACGGTGACTTCGAGCTGTAGCTACACCCCGGGACGGACGACAAGGCGTCCAAACCAACCGCCCGCCCCGGGCCATCCATCCCGTACGAGACGAGAGGGAGATCCCAAGTATGGACTCCGTCCTGCGCGTTCAGGCCCGAATCGGGCAGCGCGCACTGTGGGGGCGAGCCACGTGAGCATCGCCACCCTGCCCGAGGGCGACTGGATCCGCGGCATCACGATCCGCCAGCCCTGGGCGACCTGCATCCTCGCCGGGAAGAACCCGGAGAACAGGCCCGTGAACTGGCCGTGGCAAGGCGGCTGGATCCTGATCCACGCCGGGCTGAAGCTGGAGCGCCCCGCCCTGCGCGACCCGCTGGTCGCCACCGCGATCCGAGGCCGCGAACTGCACCTGGGCGCGGTCATCGGCGTCGCCCGCCTCACCGGCTGCCACCCCGACCAGGGGCCCGAGAAATGCACCAGTCCCTGGGCGCAGCGCGGCGGGCACCACCTGGTCTTCGCCGACGTCCAGGAGCTCGCCCTGCCCGTGCCCGCCACGGGCGCGCTCCCGGCCTGGAAGCCGAAGCCGGACCTGCTGACGCACGTCTTCCAGCAGCTGCCCGACTTCCGGCCGTGACCCGCACGGGACGCAAGAAAGAGAAGCCACAGTTCGAGCCGGGCCTGATCCCGGCTCCCGGTGAACTTCTCGACTGGCGCGACAACCAGCACTTCGACCGCTGGCAGGACCGCTCCTGCGCACTGTGCGGCAGGCCCACGCCCATGCGCTCCCACTCCGGGGAGCCCGTGCACAAGGCGTGCGCCGAGGACTGGATCACCGCCAACCCCGTTGAGGCCCGCCTCGGGCGGTTCGCCTCCGACGCCAAGCCCAAGTCCAAGGGCCAAGGCGACGACCACGCCTGAACTCCCTCCATCTGGAGGCTCCTTTGAGCAGCACCCCACGCGAGGTCGACCACGCCCTCGCCTACCCCGAGCCGCCCGCGTCCCCGCTCTGGCATCGCCACGGCGCGAAGGCCCGGCCGCTCACCGACGCCCAGAAGAAGCGCAACCGCGAGCTCCTGGACCTCGCGCAACGCAAGCCCCGCACCACCGCCGCGTAGGAGGGCCGGTCATGTTCACCGACCAGAAAGAGGCCCTCGAAGCCGAGGCCCTCGAACTCACCCCCCTCGGCAGCGGACAGAGCGCTGCTGCCTCCCTGGTGGTCGCCCACCAGGCCCGCGACAAGGACGACCTCGCCGACCTCTTGGGCGCGCTCGGACTGCCCTGCGACGAAGACGACCTCGTACGCCTACTCCCCCACCTCACCACCCCCGACGACACCCCGACGCCCGGAGACCCGATGCCCGCCAACGCCTTCACCGCCACCGCCGCCTCCATGCTCAACAACGGCGACAGCCCCGAGCGCGTCCGCGACACCCTCGGACTGTCGGAGAGCGAACTCGCCGACGCCGTCCAGCACGCCGGAATCGCCGACGCCCTCCAGAACGCCGGACTGCCCGCCACCGACGCGGACACGCAGGACAGCACCGGCACCCCGGAGACGGACGTCCCGGCACCCGACAACACGATGGACGCCGACCAGATCGAGGCCCTGCTCGCGTGGGCGGAGAACCACCCGGCCGCCACCATCCGCAACCGGGCCGCCCGCGTCCGCAGCGACCTCACCGAGCTGACCGAACGCCGTACCGCCGACGCCGCACAACGCGCGGCAGAGCAGCGAGTCGCCAACGCCAGGGCCGAACTGGAGGCCGCGCAGGCACAGCTGCGCCAGGTGAAGACCGGCGGCCGCGCCGCCACCGAGGACCAGGCCACCACCACCGCCGTGGCCGCTGCCCCGGAGCCCAACGGCAAGCGCAGCTCGGAGGAACTGGCCGCGATCCGGACCTGGGCACGGGCCAACGGCCACCAGGTCGCCGACCGGGGCAACCCGGCCAAGAAGGTCATGGACGCGTACGACGCCGCCCACCGCACCACCAACCTGGCGGCGGCGAGCTGATGGACACCAAGCCCCTCACCATCGACGGCTTCCTCTACGCCGTCCCCACCCCCGGCACCTGCCCGGGAACTGCCCGGTTCGAGGTGATCTCCTCACCCACCGACGACCCCGAGGACGACACGGTGTTCTCCTGCACGACTGAAGAGCCCCGCATCGCCTATGCGCTCCTCACCGAGATACAGCCCGGCGACCTGCTGCACCTCTCCGGAACCCTGGTCCAGCCCTCCGACACAGGCGAAGCCGCGCAGCTCACCGTCGACGCCCTGGAGGTCCTGGCCACCGCACCGGCGCGGGCACTGCAGGAGATGGTCCTCGACAGGTACGGCGACTACGTCGTGGTGTTCGACGCCGACACCGACGCCGTGCCCGTCTTCACCGCCCTAGGGCAGTGGGTCGGCATCGCGGAGAACCCCGACGCCATCGGCACGCTGATCGAGATCCACGAGAGCGGGAACGGCGGTGACGCGTGATGACCACGACCACCGCGCAGTCCCGCACCGTCTTGGAGCGGTTCCCCGCCGGAGCACCCCGCGGTTCGTGGCCGGCGGAAGAGTACGCCGCCGCCCAACGAGCTCAGGGCACGGACGTCCAGGTCGTGATGGACCTCGTCGGTGACCAGTTCCTCGTGGTCACCGACGACACCCCACCCCAGTAACACCACCCCGAGCGCCGTGCCCGCCTTCCACACGGGTGCGGCGCTCCTTTGGCCTGCGACAAGGAGGAACCCTTCATGGCCGGCCCCCGTACGAACATCCCCGCAAGCACCCTTGAATCTCTTGCGGCAGAAGCGCCCGGCGACGACGGCCACCGCCAGATCATCCGGCTCGCGGTGAACACGGTCGCCGCCGCCCGCGGGTTCGCCGAACCCTGGCCCGTCGACCTGCCCGTCGACACCGCGCACCGGATCCGCAAGCTCCTCCAGGACCTCGACGGCATCACCACCTGGGGTG
Source organism: Streptomyces dengpaensis (assembly GCF_002946835.1). Lineage (NCBI taxonomy): Bacteria > Bacillati > Actinomycetota > Actinomycetes > Kitasatosporales > Streptomycetaceae > Streptomyces > Streptomyces dengpaensis. Next base: position 44,862 of record NZ_CP026653.1, on the reverse strand, counting down.
CGGCGGAACTCGGCAGCCTGCGCGAGCAGTTACTCGCCTCCGAGACCCGCAGCGCGTCCGGCACCTGGTACACCCCGCCCCAGATCGCCCACCCCCTGACCCGCGCCGCCCTGAGCACCATCACCGACCTGCACCTGGACGACGACCCCGCCGACGTCCTCAACCTTTCGGTGCTGGACCCGGCGTGCGGCGGCGGAGTGTTCCTCATCGCCGCAGCACGCATCCTCGCCTCCGCCTACGTCGGCCTGCTGTACGGCACCCACAATCCCGCCCGCCTCACCGTCCAGGCCGTCACGGCCGACGTCATGCGCTCCTGCGTCTACGGCATCGACACCGACCCGGTCGCTGTCGACCTCGCCAAGTCCGCGTGCTGGCTGGAGGCCGGCGGCTTCCCGCCGATCGGCTGGCTCGACAACAACATCATCGTCGGTGACGCGCTCGCCGGAGACGTCCCTCCCGCACTGGCGGGACGCCTCAACTCGCCTCGCCCGCTGGCGATCGTCGGCAACCCCCCGTACAAGGACAAGGCCAAAGGAGCCGCCCCCTGGATCGAGGCCCGCAGGCCCCGCCGGGGCCAGGCACGAGCCGCGGACGAACTGTGGCGGCCCAGCCTCGACGAGTTCCGCTATCCCGGGCGGGGCCGTCTGGAGTACGCCCTTTCCAACCTGCACGTCTACTTCTGGCGCTGGGCTCTGTGGCGTGTCTTCGAAACCCGCCTGCACACCGGCGTCGTCGCCTTCCTCTCCCCCGCCGCCTGGCTCGACTCCCAAGCCTTCGACGGCATGCGCGCCGCACTGCGCCGGACCGCCGACCAGGGACTGGTCATCGAACTGACACCGGAGGGGATGCAGCCGACCGTGCCGACCCGCGTGTTCCCCGGGGTCGCACAGCCGCTGTGCGCGGCGGTGTTCTCACGCAAGGCCGGACCCGACCCCAACCAGCCAGCCCAGGTGATGCACGCGACCGTCACCGGCACCCGCGAAGAGAAATTCCAGCAGTTCGACGACCTCCTCATGCCAGGCCGCCCTGCCAGCTGAACCACCCCTCATACCTGCGGGGCGGCCGTCGACACCGACTCCGGCCGCCCCGCAGCACCCCTTTGACCAGCCCCACCACCTATTCCGGCACGTCAGACCCAGGCATCCCACAGAAGAGGAATCACATGAGTGCCCGCGAATTCTGGAAGACCGTCTGCCACATCACTGCCCGCGGCATCGACGGATACGTACGCGACCGGGAGGCCGCACGCCGCCCGAAGATCGTTGTTCTGTGCGGATCCACCAGGTACTGGGAGCAGCTTCAAGAGGCCAACCTGTACGAGACTGCGGCCGGCCGGATCGTCCTCGCACCCGGCTGCAACATGAAGGCCACCCACCCGTTGTGGGCCGATCCGCAGCGGGCCGACCAGCTCAAGCAGGTGCTGGACACCCTGCACCTGCGGAAGATCGACATGGCGGACGAGGTCCTGGTCGTCAACCCGGGCGGCTACATCGGCGACAGCACCCGCCGTGAGATCGACTACGCCCGCAGCGTCGGCAAGCCCATCCGCTACACCCACACCACACCCGAGACGGCGCCCTGCCCGTGAGCGGCATGACCGGCCGGATGTACCTCGAACGAGGCCAGCCAGTCACCGTGGTCATCCCGTACTGCGCCCGCCGCGCTCCTGACGTCACCGGCAACTGGCTGCACTTCCAGTGGCCTGGTCGGCGACCGGCCGCCGGGCCGCGCAACGTGGCCATCCGCCGCGCCGACGGATCGATCGTCGTCCGGCCGTTCCGGGGCCTCACTCGGGGTGCTCCGGCCGACGGCGCGGTCATCGAACAGGACTAGCGCGCTGCCCTCACGGCCCGCTGACCACGCCCGGCCCGGCCGGGATCGCCCTTCATGCCTGCGGGGCAGCCGTCGACACCGACTCCGGCCGCAACGCAGCACCAGCCCCTCACCCGAAAGTGAGCCCCCATGACGGACACCACCAGCAGCCTCACCCGCCTGCGCACCCGGCTGCTGAGTGCCGCCTACGCCAACGCGGACATGTGGACGCAGCGTTCGGCGCTCCTCACCGACCAGGCCCTGGCCGCACTCGCCGACCGCGACCCGGCCGCCGCCGAAGACCTCGCCCACCGCCAGCAGTCCCCGGACTTCCTCAACGACACCCGGGTCCTGGGCGCGGCCATCCAAGCCGGAATCGACACCAGCCACTGGGAGGAACGGCGCGAGAAGCTCCGCGCCTACGCCCGGGAGGCCGACTGGCTGAATGCGGCGACCGACCCGGACACCGAGGCCAAACGGCTGTGGGCATCGCTGTACGACCACTACCCCGCCATCGCGCAAGCCCTCGCCGCCTTCCTCACCGGGCTGCCGCCCACCTGGCGCGAGGACCTCTTCACCCGCACCTACCTCTTCCCCGCCCCCAACGGCCCGGCCACGCCGCAGCTCCCCGGACCGGAGACCGCGCCCTACGACGAACAGAGCTGGGAGGACTGCCCGGCCTGCGCCGAAGCCCAGGACTCCTGCCGCTTCCACAAGGGCGTCAGCGCCGGCATGGACTACCAGGCCGACCTGATCAAGACCCTCCTGGCCGACCACCAGGCCACCGAGTACGTCCAGCAGCGCCACGCCGAACTCGAGGCGAGCGCTGCCCAGCCAGCGACGACCGACACGGACACCTCCACCCACCAGTGAACGCCCGGGGCGGCCGTCGACCTTGAGCCCGGCCGCCCCGGCGCCCCAACTCGCCCCGCTGAAACGGAGCTCCGCATGCCCAAGCCCGTCATCAAGCTGACGTCGTTCGGCTACCTCCACCTGCCCCGCGACACCGACGGCCGTCCCGTTCCGCCACAGGCCGACCGCATCGAGGACGTCCGCGACCGGCTCCGCGACCCAGCCGCCGCCCGCGACATCCTCGACCTGGACGGCCTCGACCCCCGCGTCCAGGACATCGTCCGCAACACCCCCGGCGCCCGCGAACTCCTCGCCAACCTCGCCGACTACGCTGACCTCCCCGCCGGCCCCCGCCACATCGCGATCGGATGCGCAGGCGGCAAGCACCGTGCATGCGCCCTCACGGAACTCCTGGCCCACGCGCTGAACGGCCGCGGCCGCCAAGTCGAAGTCGAGCACCTTCACCGCCACCTGCCGCGCGTGCTCACCACGCACGGCGGCACCCACACCACCACCCCCGAGCAGGAGCCCACCCGATGAAGCGCTTCTTCCGCCGCTGCGGCCACGCGCCCGGCGCCCTCTCCCCCGAGGACCAGGCCGTCGTCGACGCGTTCCGTGCGATGCTCGCCGCCCGCAAGAACCCGCAGCCCTGGACACCGGGCTGCAACCAGGACATCGCCGTACGGGTCGGCCCGTTCATCGAGCGCGCCCACCCCATCCCCGGCGACGACCACGGCCCCGACCTGATCGCCGTCACCCTGGTCCACCCCGACACCCCGCACGCCGCGGCCTACCTCCACGGCCACCAGCTCGGCTACACCGACCGCGGCTGGCTCCGCTGCGAGACAGCCGCGATCCTCGGCATCTGGCAGCCGGCCTACACGATGCTCACCCACGCCGCGGCGGACCTGCCCCTCCCCGACGACGTCGGCATGGCCCCCGCCCACTACGGCGTCCACGTCGAAGCCCGCCGCAGCGACAACACCGGCCACACGCTGCTCCGCCTCGGTCCCTACTTCCAGACCTGGCTCGCCTCCCGCGACGCCGACCGCCTCAACACCGAGTTGGCAGGCCGGGCGGCCACCGTGATCCCCGGCTTCACGGTCACTGCGAAGAACGCGCCGTTCCATGTCAGCGACCACGCTTCCTACCGCGACCCATACGAGACCGACGTCGCCGCGCTCCTGGCCGACGCCATCGCGGGGGCGAGCGCGTGACCACGACTCTGTACGAGATCACGACCAGCGAGGGCGACGACGGCACCATGCACCCCGCCGCACCGGTGACCGCCGCCGGCATCCCCAACCCCGACCACGGAGCCGTGCCAGCAACTTGGGCACCCTGATCTGTAGCGCCCGCCGCCAAGAAGGCCCGTACTCCCCGCGATCCATCGGCGGGGAGTACGGGCCTTTTTGTGTTTCAGGGCGCTGCGATCAGTTGGAGTGCGCCCGGCGTTCCTCACGGTCCCGAAGGAGCATCTCCAAGACCTTGTCGCGTTCTTCCGGTGGCATCTCCTGCAGGAGCAGGATCGCTGCCTCCGCCCCGTCGTGGTACGGGAACTCCTTCAGCGCGGTACGACCTTCCTGGCCCGCGCCAGCGTCCGTGTCCCGCTGCTCCGGGATGGTCTCCTCGGGCGCGCCATGCCTGTTGGTGGCGACCGGCGGTGCACCCTGCGCATTGACCGTTACCGCGCCGTTATTTTTCACGCCGTGAAAATCTGTGGTCTTAGCGACCGGTGTGTGCCGGGTTCGTGACCTGCGCTGTGACGCCTCGGCTCGCTCGTTCGCCTTGGCCTTCTGAGCTTCCGGCGGCAGCTTGCTCAGGTTGCGGACGTGCTCGGTCTTCCGCTCCCCTGTCATCAGGTCTTTCTGCAACTCAGGGGACAGTTTCAGAAGCGACAGCTTGCTTGAGAGCGTAGAAGCAGACATGGACAGCCGTTTGCATGCCTTCGTCTGTGAGCCTCCGTAGTAATCGACCAGTTGCTTCAGCGCATGGGCTTCCTCGAGGTCTGTCATGCCCTCGCGGTGGTAGTTCGCGATGAACGCGGACTCCAGCAGCTTCTCGTCAGTGCTCAGCCGTGCGTCGTCCACCCGTACGGGGATGGTGGCCAGGCCGACCTGGCGTGCAGCTTCCAGACGCCGGTGGCCGTCGATGACCACGTACTGGGAACCAGAAGCCAGATCATCGGTGCGGTCAGGTCGGCTGCGGACATATGCGTCGACAGTGCCCACCACAATCGGCAGGATGACACCGACCTCGCGTACCGACTCAACGGTGTTTTCCAGGTTGCGGAGATGATTGCGCGGGTTGTCCGGGTTGTCGCTGATCGCCGGGACCGGTAGGTCGGTCAGGGCCGAAGTGTCGGCCGGATCACCGCTGCGGATGGTCCGGTCGATGGCGGTCCGGCGGGCGCTGCGCTCGGACGTGCCCCGGAACGAAGCACCACGTCCCAGCTGATCCTTCTTGCTCACTTACCGGCTCCTGCCACGATCAGCCGCATGACGTTGGCCTGCTTGCTCTCCGGCACGTAGGACAACAGCGGTCTCTTGAGCCGGACGCTCTCGCGCTGCTCCTTGAGATCGTCCACCACGGCGATTACGTTCTGGTCCTCCACGTTGTGCCATTCCTCAAGCGACGACGTGGCGATGTAGCCGCGACGGCTGTCGAAGAGGTTCACCACGATGCCAAGTCGGTCGATCTCAAGATGCAGGTCGGCCTCCAGGTCACCGATCTGGTCGACGAGCATCTCGTAGGCGTCGGCGGAACTGTCCTCGGACTGCACGGGGATAAGCACCCCGGAACGTCCCACCTTCTCGTTCGGTCGCCTGCGCCCGTAGTAGAGGCCGGCGTCCATGCTGAGTCCGAGGCTGGGCGGAGAGTCGATGACGATGACGTCATAGTCGGCCTCAAGCGGGTGCAGGGCACGCTCGAGCGCTGACTCCTTCTGGAATCCCCGGGACTGAGCAGCCGTGAGCGCCAGCTTAGAGTCGAGCAGAAAACCCTCCCGGGTGCCCGGCAGGACGTGAAGCCGGCCTGCGAATCGGGGATCGTCGATAGTGACGACCAGATCCCTGATGTCTCCCTTGGGATCTCCGGTCATGTGCGTGACCAGACTGTCTTCCCCCACGGCAATGGGTGGGATGCCGAGCTGGTTGCTGAGGTGCAGCTGTGGGTCGTAGTCGACGAGGAGGACTCGCTGACCGCCCGCCATGTAGTCGGCGATGACCGCCAGAAGCTGCTCGCGAGTGCGGTTCAGCCGCTCAAGCTCGGTTTCGGTGAGAGCGCCCACGAAATTCTGGAGGCATTTGGCTCCGATACCTGCGGTCTCGGCGTGAGCCTCTGCGATGCCTGCGGAGATCGTGGTCTTGCCGACACCGCCCTTCTGATTGCACACGATGATCCGGCGCGGGGCGGTGGGAAGGCCGACCTGCTTAGGGGACGGGTTGTCCTCCAGCCAGGCCCGGATGCTCTGCGCGAGGCCCTGGATGAACGACAGATCGCGTTCGGTACAGGTCCCCTTGAAGTCGTCGTACAAGCCGGTCGGCAGCCACGTGGAGAACGACCTTGCGCCTGTGGTGTCTACCTCGGGGACGGGACTGCTACCGCTGCGCCAGTTGATGATGGCCGTGGTGGCGGCGTCCTGAATGTCCAAGCCGAGTTCGGCACAGCGGATCTTGAGTTCTTGCTGGAGGGCCGGAGGGAGCTTGGACGCCACCTTTTCCCGGTCCCCGTCAGGGTATGGAGAGGCCATGACGTCACCATACTGACTCTGCCGCGAACGGCGACGTCCGGTCTGTGAACTTTGACGCTGCTTCACTCGATCGATGTGCCCGATCTCGCCGTAGGTGAGCCAGTCCCGCTAGACCCGAGCCATCTGCCCTTGATGGCCCAGGTTGACTGAGACGCCGCAGGTCGGCGGCTCACCGCTTCGGGCGGATCCGCCCGAAGCGGTTCAGGTTGAGCGGGACGGTACGCGCCTGGCTGTCCCGCTCAACCTGAGGCATGCAGCTCAGGGAGCCGGTGTGCCTCACCGCGGGTCAAGGGCTGGTGAGGATCGAGTGGGTGCCAATGCGGCGCCAGATGACGTGCGGGGCGCCTGGAACTATCGGCCGGCCGTAAGACCACGTGGCGCGGCCGTTGCCGTCCCAGGTGAGTTCGAAGACGCCGGGCGCGCGCCGTACGCCCTTCACGCGGAGGCCGGTGCGGAATGGGCCGCCAGTGCGGAGGTCGTCGACGAAGGCGTTGACGGCCTGGCGGAACGCGTGGCGCTGTACGGGCGTGAGCCGGTGGTGGTCGGTGGTGAAGCGGGGCAGGGCTTCGTACGTCGGCACGTCGGTCCTCCGGGAAACACGAAGCCCCCGGGGTTGCCGGGGGCGGTGGGTGTCTTGCTCGGGGTGAGGGGAGTCGGTGACGTGGTGCGGGGCGGGACGTCGTTGGTCGTTGTGTGGGGGAGTGGTACGTGGGTGTGCGCTCTTTGGCGGTGGAGTCGGTTGTCTGTCGTTTGTTGGTGTGTGTGAGGCGTAGGCGGTTGTCCGCTGCGCAGCATTTGCATGGGCCGTGAGGCGGGCGCGGGAGTGCGTTCGGTGCCCGCCGTACGGGAGCGGCCGTGAAGTTCCGGTGAACCCTCCCGCCCCACGGGATCGGGTCTTTTTCGCAGGTCAGAGCCGGTGTTCCCTGCCTGGATGCTCAGTGTTGCGAAGGTTCAAAGGCGGAACGCGTGGCGGTACTTCGTGCGTGGGGTGGCCTTCGGCGACGGCCGCCGTCCGGCCCGCCAGGCGCTGAAGGACGCTCAGGAGATGGCCGGGCTCCCGCCCGGGGTGTGGATGGGGCGGGGGCTCGCTGCTCTCGGTCTCACCGCGGGTTCGGTCGTGACGGAACGGCAGCTGGAGCTGATGTACGGCGAGCTCCGGCATCCGGACGCCGACCGCATGGAGCGCAAGCTCCTGGACGACGGCGCCAGCCCGGAGACGGCACGGCTGGCCACCGTCCTCGGGCAGCCGATCGAAGAGATCGAGCAGCGCGGGCAGACCCCACTGCTCGCTGTCGAGTTCGTCTTCCGGGCGCAGGCGTCCCTGATCGTGCTGTGGGCGCTGGGAGACGACCACACCCGGCAGGTCATCGAGCGGGCGCATGAGCGGGCCATCGCCACCGTGCTGCGCTGGCTGGAGGATGAGGTCGCGGAGACCCGGTGGTCCTCCGGCCGCCAGCGCGCCAAGGCCCCCGCCCTGGTCGTTGCCGCGTTCCGTCACTTCGACAACCGGGACGGATTCCCCCTGCTCCATGAGCACTGCCTGATCCTGAACCGCGTGCAGCGCCCGGACGGCTCCTGGTACGCGATAGACACGGTCCGCCTCTATCAGCACGTGGTGGCGGCCGGGACGCTGTACACGCTCGCCATGACCACCGAGGTGTGCGAGGAACTGGGGCTGGCGACCGTGCCGCGCGAGGTGACGCCGGGACTGCGCCCGGTCATGGAAATAGCCGGCGTGGACCAGGAACTCATCGACTGGTCCTCCACCCGCCGCCGACGGATCGAGGACGAACTGGAGGGCCTCACCGCCCGGTACGTCGCCAAGCACGGGCGGCTGCCCGACGAACGTGCCCGCCACGGACTCGGCTGGTGGGCGGCGCAGGAGACCCGCCCGGACAAGAAGACCCCGCGCCCCCTGGCGCAGCTGCTGGCGTGGTGGCGCGCGTCCGCGCTCCTACGCTTCGGCAAACAGATGGTCGAAGGGCTCCTGGAGCGGTGCCGGGCGGCCGGTGCGGCGATCCGGGCCCGGGTGAGCCCGCGGGTGGACACCGCGCTCGCCGCCGTCGACGTCGCCGCGATCGTCTTCACCGTGCGCCGCACCTTCGCCCGCCGCCACGTCCTGGCCGAAGCCCGCCGACACCTCCTGGAGACCCTGCGCGGCCGCGCATTCGAGCCCGGCCTGGACGACTCCATCGCCGACCTGGCCCTGACCCGCCACAGCCGTCAGCTCACCGTGCCCCAGAAGGGCCGGCGGGCCCCGTCGCCGGACCAGCTCTCCTACACGGCCGACTTCGCCTGGCCCATCCGGTGGTGGATCGCCGGGACCGACGGCATGCCACCCCGGGAGTCGAGCAGGTACGAGCGGGCCAGGGTCGCCAGCCTCGCCCTGCGGAACGCGATCCGCGCCGCCCGCACCGCACCCCCGGCGCGGGACGAAGCCCCCGCCGCGCCCGCATCGGCCACCGGGCACACCGACGACCACAACCAAAACCACGACCAGGAGGCGGCCGCGCCGCACGCCGTCGACCACCCGGGCCGGGACGCCGCCCTCACCCCGGCACAGCGGGCCGACGCGATCCAGGCCCACCAGCAAGCCGCGATGCCCGAGTTGCTGGAGGGCCGCACGACCGACCCACTGGAAGGCCGCACGACCGACTCGGAGACGTGGATGAGCTCGCCGACGTACCTCGCCCGGATCGCCGCCCTCAAGCTCGAGTCCGACGCCCGTGGCCGCGCCGTCGCCGAACAGCAGCGCAAGCACTCCGGGCAGCCCGAGCTGTCGGAGCAGCCTGCCGCGGACGCGGCCGGTCCCGCCGACCAGCAGCAGCACAGGCCCCGGCCCGACCAGGGCAGTGGGCCGGGCCGTGGCCGCTGAAGGGGATACCAACCGGCCAGGGCGTGGCCGATCTCCGCCTTCACCCGCGCGCCCTGGCGGCCCGGACTGAGAATCAGGGGCGTTGGCACCCGGCACGGGAGGAACCCTTGACCGACCTGCACGAACCGCTGGAACCGCTCGACAGTTACCCCGACGAACTGCCCCCGCCCCGCCGACGCGGCGACGTCAACCTGGTGGGCCTGCTCAGCGTCGCCGACGACCTCGCCCGGAGCCTGGCGGCGCTGAGGATCCGGGTACAGCCCTACGACCCGAAGACCTCGCTCGTCAGCCCCGAGAAGGCACGGGAGAACACGGCGAAGGAAGTCGACCGGCTCCTGGGCACGGCCGTCCACCTCCAGCGCCACGCGCACGCCGCGATGCTCGGACGGTGCGTGCTCGGCGCGGACTCCAAGGAGGACTGCTCCACCGAGGGCGCCAACCTCCAGCTCAACGTCTGGGACGACAAGACGCGTCGGGACATCGTCGAAGACGGCACCACTGGCTGCGTCGCCCACACCGTCGAAGCCGCCCGCCGGGTCATGGCCGACCCCGCCAGCCGCAAGATCCTGCTCGCTTTCGTCCGCGACGACGAAGGCACAGCCGTCTCCCGCGCTCTTGGACTCGGACCGGAGGACACCGCGCAGTTCTTCGACCGAGGCCTGACCCTGCGTCCCGAGCACCGCGTCTCCTGACCCCACCGCCCAGCACCGCCCGCATTGGAGCGCCACGTTGACCTTCGAGCCAGTCGACCTGAACCTGACCGACCCGACCACGGGCTACCTGCACTTCGTCCTCTACACCGAGGCCCGCCTTGGCGTCGCTTCGTCGTCGCTGAATGCCGAGCTGGACATCGAGGCGTCCCAGACCGTGACACCTCACTTTCAGGAGTGGCTGAGCAGGCTGGAGCGCTGCGAGCCGAACGCGATGCACTGCACGCTCGTGGAGCCGACGAAGATCCCGTCCCTGTTCCACCCGTGCGTCACGGAGGACAAGAACAGCCCGGCGGCCGTCTCCGGATCGGGCTGTACCTGCCGCCGGGCCTTCTACGACCCCGAGTTCGGGCTGCCCGTCGTCGGCGCGCACTTCAAGCACGTGGGCACCGGCGGCACGGACCAGTGGAGCTACAAGACCTACGCCCCGCTCGAACTGCGCCCCGACGACATCTTCAGCAGCTTCCACACAGGCCGCGGCCTGTTCTGGGCCCGGACCGACAAGGGCGATCTGTCGATCCTGCCGCAGAAGCACGCCCTCGGTTACAACATCGGCTACAACGGCGGCGGCCCGCACGCCCTGGCCGCCTACCTCACCCAGCTCGCCAGAAACGACGGAGGGACCACGCCCGCCGGCACCCCGTACGAGGACGCGCACCCGGCGATCGTCGCCTGGACGCAGAGCAAGGCCGCGGATCGCGGCACGAACGAGCTGACGCTGAGCGACCTCCAGGCCATGCTGGAGAGCTGACCGCCGCCACACCCCGGACGCCCCACGGACCAGACCGCCGTGGGGCGTCCGCGTGTCCGCCACCCAGCACGCCGGGCCGGCGGCGCGCTCCGCCTCACGGGACGGAGCGCGAAGTCACCGGAGCACCCGCCGGGACGCGGACGACGCGCACGCCCTGGAGGCGGCCGGGGAGGCGAAGGTGCGGGGACCGACCCCTTTGAGCGCGGAGGCCCGCATGGTTGACCCGATCCCGCCGCACATCTCACCGGAACGACTGGAGCGCCTGAAGCAGCTCGCCGACGCGTCCCGGCTGCGCGTGGCGCTGTACCCGGCACCGAAGCCGGCGCCGGTCCGGCGCCGTTCACGGCAGTACCCCGGTGGCCGGCCGAACTCGTGGAGCACCGCGCGCCCGCGCCGCCGCCACCGGTGAGTGCGGGACATCCCCGGCGCCCAGTGCGCGCACCCGATGTCGGCGGTGAACTTCATCGCGCGCACCGACGATGACGATGAACTTCATCGGGCGCACCGGTGCGCGCACCGACGATGCCGTTCACTCCCGGACGTGCGCACCGGTGCGCATCGTGGTGCGCCGCATGCCCGGCCACCGCACCGCGGCGCGCGCACGGGAGGCGATGAGTGCGCGCACCGGTGCGGTCAAGTGCGGCGCACCACCACCTCGGCACGCCGCACCCGCGCACCCGACCCGGCCGCTGCGCACCCGTCCGACCTGAGCACCGCGCCCGCCCTTCGGTGCCGCCCGCACACCAATTTCGTGTGACCTGCCGCACAATCGAGGATCGGTCAAGGTAGCGGACAAGGGGTCGTGTGATATAGGAACCCGGCTCGATCAGCCCCCTTCCTGGCGGCGGCATCACGCACCACCCGGACCGCGCCGCGCGCCACGACGCGGGCCGCTGAATGGCCGGTGCGCGCACCGACCGCACCACCGCACCGACGATGCACGCACCGACCCGCACCGCGATGCGCACCACTGCACCGACGATGCGCACCACTGATGCGGGAGTGAACGACACCGCGGTGAATGAACGGCCCTCGGTGCGTGCCATCGCATCCGATGCCCGGACGGTTCACTCCCGTCCGATGCACGACATCGGCCGGGAGTGAACGACATCGGGGGCGGGGGAGTGCACAGCATCCGATGTCCACCGCCGGGACCAGGCCGGTGCGTCGTTCCTTGACCAGGTTCGCTACGTGCGACATCTCGCCCGAACAGGACAGCGCCCGGGGCGGGAGAAATCTCCGTCCCCGTGCCCTGCCCCGGCGTACCGCTCCGCTCCGGCCGCTGCTGAGTTCGGGGGCCCGGCGCCTACTGCGCCCGGCCGGTCGCCCTACGGTGCGTGCCCCTCTCCTGTGGACAGAGGACCAGCTCCGCGACAGGCACACCGCCGTGACGTCGGTCACGGACAAACCCGTCCGGTCGACCAACAGTCCAGGTCAAATCGGACAGCTCGGGGCCGGGAACGTCAGGTCGCGGACAAGGGGGGCCTTCTCACGGTGGCTTCGGCCCGCACGTCCTTGTGCGTGCGGGCCGGACCTGTCACCGATCCGGCCCTCACCGGCCGGGGAGATCCGAGGACGAGATGACCACCGCCCCCGTTCCGCCGACCCAGCCGACCCAGCCGACGCCGCCGACCCCGGCGGACACCGCCGCGACAGCCGGCCCCGCGGCGAGCCACACGGCAAGCCACGCTGTAAGCCCCGTAGCTTTTGGCCGCCGTCTGACGGTTGTTGCTGATCAGACCCCTTGTCGAGCGGCCACGGCCGATTGCAACTCCTCTATCTCCTCTATTAATAACTTCAAGGAGATAGCGTCCCGGCCGCAGAAGCCCGCCGCCCGGGCCGGAGCCGAGATCCGGGGCGACGTCCTCCTGGCGCTCGCCCAGCTGCGCCTGGCCACGCCCCACCAGCTCAAGGCCCTGCTGCTGCCGGACCATCAGGGCACCGACTACGTACGCCGCGCGCTGCGCAACCTGCACGCGGACTCTCTGGTCGGCCGGACCAACCGTGCCCAGCAGAGCTACTGGTACTGCACCCCCGCAGGCCTGGCCGAAGCGGCCGCATCCGGGCAGCTCCCGCCGAAGGCCGGACGGACCACCGGGCGGCGCGCGGCCGCGAAGACGGGCCTGCGCGAGCACGGCCTCGCCCTGGTCGACACCGTCGTCGCCTTCCACCAGGCGAAGGCGGCCGACCACACGGACTGGCGCCTCGAAGCCGCCCACCCCACCCCGGCCGGCTCCCTGGTCCCCGACGCTGTCGTCCTCCTGTGGAACGGCCTCAGCGCGTTCGTGGAGATCGACCGCACCATGTCGTACGCCCGGCTGGTCGCCAAGCTGGAGCGCTACGACGCCTACCGCAGCGCCCCGGCGACCGGACGCGGCAACGCCGCCCGTCTCCCGCGTGCCCACTGGCAGGAGACGTACAGTCCGTACCTCGAGGAGCGGGGCTTCCCGCCGCTGCTGTTCGTGTTCGCTCCCGCCCCGCGCCGCGCGGCCCCGGCCACCCGGGAAGCGGTCTTCCACCAGCGTGTCCAGCACGTCCACGGGTTGAACTACCGGATCATCGTGGCGACCACGACGCTGGCGCAGCTGACCCAGCACGGCCCCGTTGAGCCGGTGTGGCGAGTGGCCGGCCGCGGCGAGGGAGAGGAACGCCGCTCTCTGGCCGCTTTGCCGAAGGCACGGTGAGCACGGCGGGTCCGGCCCGGCCTGGGTGAACTCGGGCGCGGGCCGGACCCGCTGCCCCGCGGGGTGCTGTCAGTGGCGGCTGCGACGCTCGGGGGATGAACGGAGACGAGCAACTGCTGAACCGCCGTGTCTACGGCGCGGACCACGACGCCCCCAACCCCGGCCCGCTCCCGCACCGGACCTACGCCGAACTGGTCGGCGGGCCGCTGGACGGCCTGCTGCTGGACATCCACGGATGGCGGCCCGTGGAAGTCGACGACGGGGTGGCCCTGTCGACCGAGCTCGGGCGCTTCCCCGAGGGCCGTGTCCTGTACGACCCGCACCCCGGCGAACCCCGCACACCCGGCCCGGGTGTGAGCTGCCGTTTCTACTTCACCGGCGACACACCCTGACCGTCACCCGACCACGAGCCCGACCCGGCCCGGACCACGGCCCTGGGTGCCCCGGCCACAGGCCCGACCACGGCCGGTCAGCGGGCGTCACATCGCTACGCGCCCTCCGGGGCGGGAAGCTGGATTCCCCTGGTGCGCGAGACCCAGTGGATGCGCTGCCGTGACGGCAGCAGGCTGTAGTCCAGGGTGCGCAGCCCCGATCCCTCGGTCAGGTGCCACGGCGCGATCCTCCACAGGCCCTCCCGGTCGGGGACCGGCTCGACCGGGCAGCCGGTCAGCACCAGTTCCCAGCGATCCGTGCTCCCGTTGTCGCGGTCGTCCTCCGCCGTCACCGTGCCGAGCACCTTGTGTGGCAGCTCCTGCCCGGCCTGCTTCGCCGTGAAGTTCTCCGAGAGTTCCTTGATGGTGAATTCGCGCTGCAGGTAGACCTCGCGGCTTGTCTCGCCGGGTTCCAGGAGGATGACGCCGGCGGCAGTGGGCCGCCTGTCCTCATCGGCCACGACCAGGTCGCCGTCGAACCGTGCCTGCACGCGCCGGTCGCTGAGGTTCTCCAGGACCAGGACCTGCTGCAGAACGAGACGGTTGGATCCCTCCTGCTCCGCGGGGAAGTGCCAGGTGTGCCCCTGCGGCCAGGGATTGCACGGCATTCCGCTGCTGTTCCACGCCTGCGGATCCCACGGCGGGGGAGTGAGCTGGAGGGTGACTGCCGGGGCTTGGGAGTCGAGCCGGCTGCGGATGGCGTCGGCGGTCATGAGCTGGCTGACCTTCAGTGCTCCGTACGTGAGGTATCCCTGCCACGCGACGACGCCGAAGGCCAGGGTGGTGCTGATCGCGCCGAGGGCGTCCCAGAAGGTTTCTGACATGGCGGAGATTGTGGCCTCACCCGTACGGCCGCGCGCCAGCGGCTCCTGCCGGAGCTGCCGACCCCGGCCACGGCACGTAAGCGTGCTCTTCACCCCCGGCCGTCACCGGCTACGGCCTGCCCTCGGTCAGATGGCTGGCGGTGTTCTCGATCCACAGCAGCGTCCACTCGACTCCGGCCTGCCATCCGGGCTGCGCGTCGTTGTACCGGCCTTCGGCGTCGGCCCGGATGCTGGCCGCGAGGGTGCGCAGGTCCTTCTGCAGTCCCTGCCGCCGGGCCGTGTCCATGGCCTTGCGCATCTCGTCGGTGATGTCACCGGGTCGGAGCTCGCTCATCGCCCCACCTTGGACGACGGCCCCCGCTGATGGCCATACCGTGAGGTCACCGACCTGGTCGCTGCCTGGCCGAAAGTCCTGGCCAGCCGGTGATTGCTCATGGCAGGCTCTGCCCTCCCAGGCAGGAAGGGAAGTACGGCGATGCAGGGTTTTGCGAAGACGGAAGGCGAGCTGTGCCCGGACTGCAAGGCGGGGCCCGGCCCTGAGAACACCTGTGTCGGGGTCGGACTGCCCATCCAGATGTGGCACACGCCAGACTGCCCGACGTGGACCATCATGCAGATCAACATTGAGGCGGGCTCCCGGCGGATCAAGGAACAGGACGCGTGGGCCAAGGGCGTGTTCCCGGCCGCTCACGAGAGGCTGAAGGAGGCCGCTGCCTCCCTGCCGCCGGGCACCGCTGCCCAGCCCTTCGTCGACGCCTTGACCGAGCTTGCCCAGGCGCAGGCCGACACCACCGGGTTCGTTGTCCTGCACAAGTGGGCGGAGATCCTGGAGCGGCACTTTCCGCCGGGGCTCCCCGACCCCGACCACACCGCCGGCTAGGCACCCGCAGAGGCCGACCATGGCGGCGGGCACCCCGGCCACGGCCCCGACCACGGCAGGTCAGCGTGCTCGCGCACCGCGTCGGCCGCCCGCGCTCCCGGCGGTCCTCGAGGAAGCCTTCGGGGAGGGCGCCTCGGAAGCGTCCGTCTCGCCACGCGCCGCCCGGGCCTTGCTGACGGACTCCTGCAGCGCGGCCATCAGGTCCACCGGCTGCCCCGACACGGACACCAGCGCCGGGGCCTGCGGCGGCGGGCGGTCTTCCCTCTTGGCCTCGATCACCGAGTGCAGGGCCTCGGTGTACCCGTCGGTGAACTCCGGGCCGGTGAGGTCGCCGCGGGCCATGGCCTCGATCAGCGCAACGGCTTCGTCGATCTCGTCTTCCTCCAGATGGACCGGCGGCGGGACCACGGCGGCGGGGTCACGGATTTCGTCCGGCCACAGAAGACCGTGCAACGCGATCACGTCCCCGCGGACCCGCAGCAGACCGAGCCGCTCACGGCCATGCCACGCATACCGCGCGACTGCGACCCGCGAAGCCCGCTCCAGGGCACGGCGAAGCACCAGGTACGGCTTCGCCGCGACGGCCCCCTGAGGCTGGAGGTAGTACCCGGCACCGATGCGCAGCGGATCGACGGCGGCGGCCGGGATGAACGCGATCAGTTCGATGGCGCGCGCCGTGGGCAGCGGCAGGTCCCGCAGCTCTTCGTCCGTGACCGGGATGACCCGGCCGTCCGGCAGCTCGAAGCCGCGCCCTATCTCGCCGAAGCTGACCTCACGGTCCTCCTGCTCGCACCAGTAGCGGTTGCGCACCAGAGCGTTGTCGCAGGTGTGGATCCTCCGGAAGCGCACGCTGTGGTCCTCGGTCGCGCTCAGGACAGTGATCGGCACGCTGATGAGCCCGAACGACACGAAGCCGTTGAAGATACTCGCGGGGCATGGCACACCTCCAGGACCTCGAGCACTACCAGCCTAGGAGTCCCGCCGCGGCCCGGCACGAGCACGCCCTGGCGCCTGCCACGGGCCTACGTGTCAGGGGGTCTGGTGCAGGTCCAGGAAGAACCGCAGCCGCACGCCGGGCTCGTCAGGCTCCCGGGTCGTACGGTCCGCCGGCGCTACCGCGCACCGCCCGGCGAGTAGCTCCTGGATGGCGAACGCGGTCTTGTCATCGGCGGCCGCGACCTCCACCACAGCCAGGCCCGGCGCGGCCACGTGCGCGTCATTGATCTGCCTCACGTACAGCACGACGTGCCGACACCCGCGGAAGTTCTCCAGGCGCGGTGCCTTCACCCGACCGGGTACATGAGCGAACCGCGGTAGACGCGCGTGCTGACGCAGCGCCCGCCTGAGCCCCGCCGCTCCACAACCGGCGCCAGGCGCCGGGCGGGGCCGCCGCGCCGGGCCGACGACGGTGCGACGGCCAGGAGCCACGGCCCTGATCCGGGTTTCAGCGTCTACTCGTTCGGCTCCAGGAGCTGCCACTCGTGGGCCTTCCAGGCACCTCGGTAGTCACCGCCCGTCGGCAGGTCGACCACCGGCACCACGTGGTCGGCGTAGACGATGAAGGCCGCCACCGGACGTGCGGAGTCCCGGACCGGCCCCTGCTTGGCCTTGGACACCCGCCAGCCGTTGCCCGGTATTACTCCCAGCGGCTGTACATCCGGGAGTTGTTCAATCTCCCGGAACCCGTCCTGCTCCGCTGCCGGCACCATGCGGCCGGACTTCTCGTCCAGCAGCACCATCGCGGCGCCGTCCGACTCCCGCCATCCCACGACCGGCCGACTGATCACGTCGTCCTTCTCGGCATCCGGCGCGGGGTCCTTGAACCAGGCTGTGAAACGCAGATGTGAGTGCATCTCGCCATCCTCGTAGTGATCACCGTTCCCTGTCCGCCGTACGGAGATCACGGCCTCATCCGGGGGGAAGCCGTGAGAGCCGCTGGGATCAGTCCGGCGACTGCGCCCGGAAGCACCTGGTGCAAGTCCCTGCCGCACTACGCCTGTTCGACGGCCGCCGGTAGCGTGACGATCACAGACCTGCCGTGGATGAGGGGGAGTTCGTGGCTGCGCACATAGGGGACTTCTATGCCCGGGTGGAGAGCCGTCGGCACGCCTGGCCTGCGGGCCGGGATGACCTGCACTGGCATCTGCTCCATGACGCGGCCCTGGTGGAGGAACACCTTGTGGCCCCGTACCGGGAGCTGAGCCACCGCCCGGGCCTCGCGCCGGTTCCTGCCCCCTGGATCCACACCACGGTCATGCACGGCGGTCCGGTCGACCAGTACACGAACGCGGAGCTCACCACGATCGTCGACCGGGTCGGCGAGGCCTGCGCCGCGATCGAGCCGTTCGACCTGATTTACGACCGTCCCTCGGTCGGCACGGTCGCGGTGGAGTGCCCGGCGCGGCCCGGCGCACCGGCCCGCCGCCTGTGGGAGCTGACCACCGCCGTCGACGCCGGCGTCACCGGCGGCCGTTTCCCGAAGATTCCGGCCGGGGCCTACTATCCCCACGTCTCGCTCGCGTACGGGGTCGGCGGCCTCGAGCGGGCCGACCGCCGGGCGATGAAGGCGTGGCTGTCCGACCACCCCGGCGGCCCGGTCGTGCTGCGGGCCACCCACCTGTCGCTGGTCGCCCAGCGCCACGACCGCCGGCACATCACCTGGAGCCCGATCGCCGTCGTCCCGCTGGCTCAGGCCGCCACCGTCACCGCGGCGGCCTGAGCCAGAGGACAGACCCGCCCCGTGCGACTGCGGGCCAGGCGACGCCGCGCCCGCCGAACGCCTCGCCCGCTCACCGGCGTTGGTGAGAAACTCCAGCGAAGAACCCACGACCACGGCCGTTGAACAGGGGGCGCGACGCAGTGAGCAGCAGCGAGACGACCATGAAGGTGCCCGCCCACGCCGAGCGGTACCTCGCCCGGACCGGCCGCCACCCCTACACCGACTGCTGGCCGTGGGCCGAAGCCGCCCTGGCCTGGTCCCGGGCGAACGAGCAGAACCTCGGATGGAGCCTGCGCAACGCCTGCCTGGACGACGGCGACATCGAGCACGTCCCGGCCGCCGTCGCCGAGACGCTGCGCCTGAGCATGGTCCGCCACAACCGGCTGCCGGCAGACCTGGCCGTGGAAA
This sequence comes from Streptomyces dengpaensis, assembly GCF_002946835.1. Lineage (NCBI taxonomy): Bacteria > Bacillati > Actinomycetota > Actinomycetes > Kitasatosporales > Streptomycetaceae > Streptomyces > Streptomyces dengpaensis. The sequence continues at coordinate 26,165 of NZ_CP026653.1, read as the reverse complement.
CCGCCCGCAACGAGCTGGGCTACTGGGCGGAGCCCTGGGCGACGAACGCGAGTTGTCCGGAGCCGGGAACGCCCGGATGGCCCGAGCCCACCGGCCCGTACGCCGACCGTTGGCGGGCGGCGTTTCTGTCCGGCGATCCCAGGCGCACCCGCCGACTGGCTACGGCGGCGGATCACGTGCTGCTCGGTCTGCTGTTCCACACCGCGAAAGCCATGGACCGGGGCACCGCCCTCCGGTACCGCACCAACACCTACAACTCCAGCTACACCGCCGTCGCCGACACCGCGCCCATCATCGGCATCACGACGCCGGTCACGGTCAGGGACCCGCTCGCCTACCAGGGCATCGACGGCCTGACGGCCGTGCCCGAGGCAGCCTGACCCAGAGGCGAACGCACCTGCGGTACCCGTTCCCCGGATGACGAGGACGGCGGTGGGGCAGACTGCGGCCATGGCCTATGACCCCCATGCCGTCCTCCCCGGCTTCGCCGACACCTACCGGGCCGCCCACGACGGCACTGATGCCTACAGCGACGCGTGGCCCTGGGCGGAAGCGATCGTCCGCTGGCACCAGGAGCAGGACCCTCCCGTGCTGGCCGACCGCGGCTTTCTGCTCGCGGGCGACCAGCAGGCCCGCGACCACCTGGTCGCCGCGGTCGCGGAATCCCTCCGGCTCACGATGGGATGGACCGGCGCCGCGATCGGCGACCTGGACCTGGACGCGCTCGCCTCCGAGCTGCGCAACCTGATCGAGGACGAAGACGAGAACGGGGACAGGCTCACGCCCGGCACCACCGGGTGGCCGGCCCCCACCGGACCGTACGCCGACCGCTGGCACGCCCTGATGCGCGTGCTCGACAGCGACCCGGAGCAGTGGGCCCGGGTACGCCGCTCGGTGTACCGCGCGTTCACCAGCCTGCTGTGGCACGCACGCCACTCGCCGCACCTCGCCGAAGGCTCGTACAGCACGGTGCAGGACTACCGGCTGCGGCAGGCACCGGGACGCAGGGGCGACTACCGCTCCCTGGCCGAAGTCGCCCCCTCCCTCGGGATGTCGCCCGTGCCCGTCCGCGATCCCCGCTGGTACCAGGGATACGGCCTCGTCACGGTGGCCGAAGCCAGCTGAACAAGCGGCCTGCCGCGCCCGCGCCGCCTGGGATACTCGCCGACATGACTGCCCTGCCGCCGCGTACGACGTGGGAGTACAGCCTGTCGGCTGCTGAGGAACTGGTGACGTGGCACCTGGCGCACAGCCAGGAGCCACCCCCGGACGGACGGGAGACGACGGTGCTCCTGGCGGCCGCCGTCCACGCGCTGGCGGCCGGTGCCGGTCTGAGCGGCCCGCAGGTCGCCTCCCTGCTCCTGGCCGCCCCCGCCGGTCAGGACAGCGTCCTCAACACGCTTCAGGGCCACGTCCTCTCCGCCCTGCAGGACTCTCCCGCCGACGCGCTCGGCAGCAGTGAGCGCGAGCAGCTGCTCGCCGCGTACGGCACCGGCGAGTTCACCGCCGTGCAGGAAGCCGCGCAGCGCGTGCTCCACCACCACGTCCAGGACGCCGACGGCCACGGGCAGCCGCACCCGACGATCCGCGACCGCGCGCACTCGATGGCGGACGCGCGCCACCAGCAGCTGCTGAAGGACCTCGCGCGCGTTCAGGTCGAGCCGTGGTGACGCCGGCGCAGGAGGCGGCCGGGCGGATCGTCACGGCCCTGGGATGGTCCGGCTCCGTCCGCACCGTGCCGGACGGCGCTGAGGCCCGCATCGTTCATGCCCCGCAGGCCTGGTGGCTCGCGGTTGCCGTGCACCAGGACGCGGGCGCCGTACAGGTCCGCACCGGCACCATCGCTGAGGACGGCACCCACCGTTCCCCGCACGCCCGCAGCCTGCCCGTACCGGCTGAGGACACCGACGCCCTGGTCCTCGCCGTTAACGCCGTCCGTGAGGACCAGGACGGCACGACATCCTGGGGCCGCCAGCACCTCGAGGTCGCCGGAACCGTCTGGCTGGTGTTCGACGGCGGACTCAGCCGCCTGCCCCTGGTCTGTCGCCGCTGCCAAGCCCGCACCGGCCACCGGCTGACCGCCGACCCCGCGGCCGGCCTCGCCATCCTGCGGTGCACCGCAGGGCACATCACCTGCGACCCGCGGCTGTCTCCCGACGGCATCACGGAGGCCATCGGCCACCACAGCAGCCTCGCTCCCTCCGACATCGACGTGCGCGGCTTCAGCACCCGATAGCGCTGACCGCACCAGGCGGGCCGCCGTCCGCTCTCGACCCCTGCGCGGCACCTTCAGAGCCGGAGCGTCGTTGAGCAGACATGACTGCGGAACTGAAGGCCAGCGGGCCAGAGCAGGGACACCGAATTCCTCGGGACAGGCGTTCACACGAGCTGCTCGTGGCCGTGATCAAATCCATGGGCGGGGCCCTGGTCCTGGAGGCGGAACACCTGCTGACGACGTCGACCCGCGCCCCCGGCGGCGACCTCCTGGACGTGGTCTTCGACTCACACGCCGACGGGACCATCCGGCTCTCTCTCGCACCGCCGGCCGCTGAGACCCCGGCGGAACACAGTCCGGGCGAGCACACCCCCCTCCGCTTCAAGGACTGCGGCCACCTCACAGCCGAGACCTGCGACGACGACTGTGACGAGATCAATACCGCGACCGCGATGAGTCGTTGAGCCGGTATGACGATCGACGAGAGCCGCCTGCAGCAGCTTGTGGCCGCTGGAATGGCCGGGGACTTCGAGACCCTTGAGCGGCTCCGGAGCGAGGACGTGGTCGCGGGCCGGCTGCCCGATGTCATCGCGGCGCTGGGGGAGCGCATGGACGATCTGCGCTGGCAGATTCAGATGGGCGAGACGTTCGTTGAGGCAACCCGGCGTGACCTGGCCGCCGCGCGGCTCGATGTCCTGCGGCACGGCCGCAACATCGACGCCTTGCTGGAGGAAGGCTGATCGGACAGCCGCTCGCGAGCCCGCTCGACTGCGCGATGCCACCGTACTGACGACGACGGCGCGCACCCCGGGGCGGTCACCACAGGGGTGACTGGACACCGGATATCCGGGCTGAGGTGGGATGTGGCGCGGTCTGTTCAGCGGTCGGCGAGGCAGAGGGCCGGCGTTCTGCGATCAGCCGCTCTGCCAGCTCCGCTTCCATGCGGCGCCCGCCCTTGACGTAGGCGCGAGCGCGCTGGCGCGTCTCGTCAGGCCATGACACCACCGACATGAGGTGCTCGATGACGATGCTGGCGGCCGTGAACGGGTCAGCGAGCAACGGGACGGCGACGTCGCTGCGTCGGGTGAGCTGAAGCGGTTCTTCACGGACCCGTACGACCGTCCAGGCGGGCCGGTGGCGTTCTACGGCTTCCGCCTTGGATCGGTCACGCTCATCGGCGTCGCGGTGCCAGTACGAGCCGTCGAACTCCACCACGACGGCCCGGTCTCCTTCCGACGGGAAGAGCATGTCGAGACGGAACCGTGCCTGCGGGGTACGGAGCGGGTACTGCTGCTCCCCGTTCGTCAGAACGTGCTGCAGCTCCGCGAACAGCTCCGTCTCCTGTCTGGAGACGCTGGTCCGCTTTCGGCAGCGCGGACAGCCTTGCCTGCCCATGAACACGTGAGCGACCTGCGCCGACCATGGCTCGTGCCCGGCGGGGCACAACCACCAGGCCGGAGCGTTGGAACCGGCGGTCACCGCGGCGGGCGTCAGCGCACCGTTCAGGTGTGGGTGCCACAGGGCGGCGATCCCGGGGCCTTCGTGAGCGAGGTCCCGATAGCGCACACGGCCAGAACAGGCCGGGCATTTCGCCAGGCCGCGGACCCGGTGGAACACCTTGGCCCGGAAATCGCCGGCGCACACCGTGCATCTCCACCAGGCCACGCGGTGAGACCCAGCGGTGACAGCACCGGCGGTCAGGGTGTCGTTGCGTACAGGGTGCCACTCCGCTGCCAACTCCGGCCTCGCGTCCGGCAGAGCCGGGGCGCGCCGCTTCCCCGCACAGTCCGGGCACCCGGATCCGGTGATGGCGCGGTGGCTCACCTTGGCTTCCCACCGGTGACCCACAGGGCAGCGCCATCCCAGCCGGATGCGCGAGTTGACCAACAGCTCCGCCACATCAGCCGGGGCGGCATCGAGGTCCACCTGCGCGAACAGCTCCGGCATGTCAGCCAGGAGCCCGGCAGGTTCATCGCGGCCGGCCCGGGCGCAGTCCGGACAGCCGGTGCCGCGGCTGCGGTTGCATATCCGCGCCTGGTACTCGTGTCCGGCCGGGCAGAGCCACCAGACCTTGCGCTGGGACCCCGGCCCGACTTCATCCGGCGAGACGTCGTTGCGCTGGTGCCACTCAGTCACCAGGTGCGGGGCGCGCTCACTGAGCGAGGTCCGCCCTCGCGGTACGTACCCGGCGCACTGCGGGCAGCCGCTGCCCGCAACCCGGGAATGCACCTGCGCTTGCCAGACATGCCCGGCGTCACACAGCCAGAACGCCTCCTTGTGGGAGCCGGGGCCGATCCGCGACAGGTCCAGGTCGGCGTTCAGGTCCGGATGCCACTGAGCGGCGATGGCCGGGTGCTCGGTGACCAGGAAACGGGTGCGACGTGTCATGGGCACGCACGGTAAGCCGCGCCACTGACACGCCCTCACATTCGTTGTAGCTCTGTGCCACTGTCGACGCCGTTGCCCAACCGCCCTTGAGCACCGTCCAGTTATGGGAGATCACTGGTGTACTCGCCCCCTCCTGACCCGGACACCGAACAGCGCATGCGTGCCCACCACGCACACGCCGCCATGGCCCTGGCCGTACAGGTGGAGCCGGGCGGGGAGTTCTGGGGGTGGGCCGGTCGCACCCTGGGTGCTCCGGCGCGTACGACTGCCGGCCAGCCGGTCTGGCTGCGGCTCGTGTCCACACGGACGGACAAGGCAGCCGGGAAGCTATGGGACGGCGCCGCCGACGCACAGCGCGCCTTCGGTGACCTCGACGGGCACCGGCCCGCCCTCCTGGGCGTCCACGACGTCGTCGACGACCACGCCGCCTACCGGGCGGAGCTGTCGGAGCGCGTCGATGAGCCGGTCCTGTCCGACGATCCGATCCTCCAGCACGACCCCAAGCTGCCGGATTCCTGGTGGACAGACCTCACCGAGGCGCTGGAGAAGGTGTCGGCCGCCGACACGGACCGCGTCGCCGTACGCCAGCAGTACATGGACCGGGCCGTCCCCGAGTTCGTCGGCATCCCGGCCCCGCCCGCGCCCGGCGTCAGCATCGCCCACGCGGACCTGCACTGGGCGAACCTCGCCGCGCCTCTGCGGATCCTTGATTGGGAGGCCTGGGGGCGAGCTCCGGTGGGCTTCGATGGCGCCACCCTCTATGCCTACTCGCTGCTCCGGCCGGACACCGCCGCCCGTGTCCGCACCGCCTTCCCCGTCTTGGGTACCCCGGCCGGCCTCGCTGCCGAAGCGACCGTGTGCGCCATGCTCCTGCAGACGGTGAGCCGCGGCGACAACCTCGCCCTCGATGGCCCACTCCGCAACTGGGCGCAGGAACTGCGCTGCCGCTGATCTGGAGAACGGGGCGGCCGGCGGGGCCGGATCCGCGCGGACGTGCGGGCAGCGTCTCGCGATCCGGGGCCCGGCGTAATCCCCCAATCGGTTTGCCTGCTTTCGCGTCGAAAAATATCTAAATCTTCCCGCCCTGTTTGCGGACTTTATCCACAGGAGAACCGTTTTAGCGTTGCCGTCCGGCGTGGGTGTCCGCTTCAGGCGGCACCGTCGCGCCTTACGCACACCCGGTACGAAGGGCGTTGGACGGCATGGCGCAGACGAAGTTCGACAGGCAGGTTGAGGAGACCACCGAAGCCCTCGCGTTCGGCATCGGCCGGTTCCTGGGCGGCCGGGACATGGACGGTGTGAAGCGGACCGACGCCACGTTCTGGCACCCCGGTACCCGCGTCCTGCCGAAGGTCGAAGGCAGTGTGGCCCGTTCGTCGTACCGGGCCGGGTGGCAGCGCCTCGCCCTCCGGATGACCTTCCTCAGCGCGGCCGGCTCGGGCGGCTGGTGGACGTGGGAGAACCAGGAGACCGCCCGGTTCTGGTGGGAGCACCGGGACGCCACCCTCCAGACGCTCCAGCCGGGCGGGATCGGCGCGGCCTCCGCCGCGGCCGTCGGCGGTCTGGCATACGGGCTGCTGACCCGTGAGCGGCGGGAGCTGATGCGCGAGTGGGTGACGCCGCTGCACCTGGCGCTCGCGCAGCCGCTGGGGATCGCGGAGCAGACCGACCCGCGCCGCTACCTCCACGTGCCGAAGAACTTCAGCGACGACGACGCGCAGATACGCGTCGACCTGCCGGTGCACCTGCGGTTCTCCCGCGACCTGGTCGCCGACCTCATCACCCAGAAACTCGCCCTGGAGGGCGTGACGTTCTCCTGGAACCCGGCCGGACGCAAGCCGCACCTGCTGGTGAAGAAGACCCGCAAGCCCCCGAAGAAGGCCGCCTTCAAGGACGCGTCCATACGCGACCTGGTCGCGAAAGCCCCGGAGTCCGCGCCGGTCATCGGCATCGGCACCGGCGGCAAGACCGTCAGCGTGGACCTGGACGCCGAATCGCCGCACATCCTGGTCAACGCGAGCACGGGTGGCGGCAAGTCGGTGACCCTGTGCTGCATCGCCTGCCAGATGCTCCGCCACGGCTCGCTCGTGTACATCCTCGACACCAAGCGGATTTCCCACCCGTGGGCGAACGGCATACCCGGCGTTACCTACTGCCGCGACATCGCCGACATCCACGACGCCCTGATCGAGCTCGGCATGGAAGGCCGGCGCCGGGTGCGCGTCGCCGACGAACTCGGCATCGGCGCCGACCCGGACGCCATCGGCCCGCGGCTGCTGATCCTCCTCGAAGAGGTCAACGCCACGATGAAGCAGCTGGCGCGCTACTGGGAGCGGATCCGTGAGTCTGGCGACCCGAAGGTCTCCCCGGCCATCGACGCGCTCAACGAGATCCTCTACATGGGCCGCCAGGTCCGCATGCACGTGCTCCTGGTCGCCCAGTCCGCCACCGCCCGCGCTCTGGGAGGCCCGGAGGTTCGCGAGCAGTTTGCCACCCGCATCCTCGCCCGCTACAGCGTGAACGCCTGGCGCATGCTCGCCCCCGAGGTCCACCCGGCGCCGAAGTCCACCAAGCACCCCGGCCGTGCCCAGGTCGTCATCGGCGGCACCGCCCGGGAGACGCAGGTGCTGTTCTTCACCGACGCCGAAGCCCGCGAGTGGGCCACCAGCCGACCGCCGTCCCGGGGGAAGAAGACGCCCGCCGTCCCGGCGACGCCTGCCCCTGTGCAGCTCCCGGGGCCCGCTGAGGACCCGCAGGCCACCCAGACGCAGCCTTCCTCCACCGGCCCGGAGGCGCCGACACAGGACGCCCTGCCCGCGCAGCGGGCTACCGCCGCCGACCCGGCCGACATCACCGCAACGGCAACCCCGCCGGCGAATCCGGCCCCGGTCAACGACCAGGCGGTGGGACTGCGGCAGGCCCACGAAGAGCACCTGCCGGAGATCACCGTCGCCGCCCTGCGCTACGCCCGTGCCAACGACCGCAGCTTCCCGGCCCCGGCGGGCAAGCGCGGCGCCGAACTCCTCTACCGGGTCGGCGATCTGAAGCGCTGGGCACGCAACCGGCCCCGCTCTGCCGTCGGTTCCACCGACCTGGACTGACAGCCCCGCAGGCCGCCGACGTCCGCGGCCCGGCTGTCTGGCCCCGGCCACCACTGATCCCCGCCTGGAGAACACCCGGTTCACCAGGCACCGCACAGAAAAGGAACACGCACCATGTTCAAGACGACCGCGAAGACCACACTCCCCGACCTGCTGCGCCTGACCGACCCCGGCATCCGCGAGCGGCTTCAGACGCTGCCCGCCTCCGAGGTCCTCATCGGTCTCGGCACCGACGGGCAGCCGGTGTCCGTCGACCTGGACACCGAATCGCCGCACGTCCTGGCCTGCACCGCCGGTGGCGGCGGCACCACGACCCTCCTGCGCACCCTCACCGCCCAGCTCCTGCGCCACGGCGCCCACGCCCTGGTCCTCGACCGCAAGCGGGTCTCCCACCGGTGGGCGAAGGGACTGCCGGCGGTGACGTACCGCGCCGACCTCGCCGACATCCACGACGCCCTGGTCGCACTCGCGGCCGAACTCAAGCGCCGTATCGACCACGCCGACCAGCACGGTGACGCCGACGACCTGCCGCGCCTGGCGGTGGTGTTCGAGGGAGCCGACCACACCCTGCGCAAGCTCACCCGCCACTGGGACACGGTCCGCCAGGAGGACGACCCGAAGACGTCCCCGGCCGTCGACGCCCTCCACGAGCTCCTCTTCGCGGGCCGCCAGGCACGCATCCACGTCCTCTTCGACGGCTACCCCACCGCCGGCACCCTTGGCCCGGGAGGGCACGAGCAGTTCTCCACCGTGCTCCTGGGGCGAGTTCCCACCAGCACCTTCACCCGCCTCGCCCCGCACATCGGCCCCGCCCCGAAGGCCAGCACGCACCGCGGGCGCTTCCATGCCGTGCAGGGCTTCACGGCCGACCAGACGCAGGTGCTGTTCTTGACTGACGCCGAAGCCGCCGCGTGGGTCACCGCCACGGCGGCCGGGGAGATCTGACCCGGCCCGGACAGACCACGGGCCCCAGGGAATCAGCGATGACATCCCTGGGGCCCGGCTCGGGGGTCACACCGGTCAACGACGCTGGTTCGAGTAGGTATCGTCCGAGGGCTGCTCGCCAGCAGTTTTTCGGGGTGTGGGGGCAGCCTGACACAGCGGGTGCGGGTGCCGCCCTTCGGGCCGCGGGCGGCCCTGCGGGTGGATTGCGGGCGTCCTTCGGACGCGTTCACCGCAATCCAGTCCGCGCAAGCGCGGACCGCTCCTGGCCTGCTCGCTGACGCTCGCGCACCGGCCAGGAGTGAAGTCCCCTGCTCGCTTTCGCTCGCGCACCGGGGACTTCAGCACCCGCACCCGCTGTGTCCCGCTTCCCCCACACCCCGCATCCGCGGGAACCCCCAGGGAGGCAGCCATGACGGCCTACACCATCCAGGCATTCCCGAACAACGCCACGCACAACGACATGCAGGACGTACGAGAGGTGTTCTGCGACGTCGGCCTGGAGGAGTTCGGCTCGCCGGTCCTGGCCGGCAGGCTCGACCTCGACCCGCTGTTCTACCGCGGCGGGCTCACGGAGGTGAGCCTCTGCCTGGACCCCCACGGACTGCGTCACCTCGGCTACGTGACCAGCGGGCCCCAGGCCGTGCAGCTGCTGCAGCAGGCGGTTGAACAGGACATCGACAGCGGAGCGTTTGCCACCTGCGTCGGCTACCGCCACGCCGCCCTGCAACGCAAGCGCCACACGCCGGCCAGATGACCATGACGCGTGTGCCGGGGCTTGGCAGCCGACTCCTGGCCGCCAAGCCCCAGCACGCGCGTATTGGACGGCCCTGCGGGCCGGGCCGCCCCTGAAGTGGCCTTCGGCCACGGGCGACCAGAAAAGGAAACCGGCCCATTGAAGTGCCCTTCGGGCACAGGCCGTACTTCCCGCCCTCCGGGCGGGGCGCTACGCGCCGGGCCCTTCAAAAGGCGCTACGCGCCTGGGCCCGCCCCTGCGGGGCAAAGGAGCGCGCTGCGCGCGCACGAGGCACGGCTCCACCGAGACCGCCGACCTGGCCTGATCCATCCTCAGCGCATGAGCTCTGACGGCGAAGCCGCACTACCGCGGCCGCCGGATGGGTAGCGTCGTTCAGCCGTAGATCGATCACAGGGGAGGACCGGCCATGAAGTGGAGCCCGACGGGGTGGGGCGCGAAGATCGTTGAGGGGGAGCGGGAATATTCGCTGCCCGTGGAGAAGTGGGGGCCGAAGGACGAAGCGATGGTGGCGATGGTCGACAGCCCCAAGCTGGTCCCCGTCACGAAGGTGCCGGGGTTCAAGGAACTGGTGCCGTACCACCGGGTGGTCTCGGTCCTGCCGGCCACGCCCGGGTGGAGGGTGCAGGCCGATCAGTTCGGACCCTTCGCGCCGTACACCGCGCCCATTGCCGCTTGGGTCATGGACGGGGAAGGCAAGTTCTGGCCCGTCATCGGCGTGAGCGAGCCCGAGGACGGGGGACCGCACCGGCCGTCGCCGGACGGTGAATACACGGTCCGCCCGCACCTCAGCAGCGGTAACAAGATCATCGCCCCGGACGCCTGACCACGCTGTCCGCTCACCGGTTCTGGGTCGAAGACGGACCTGCGGGGGAGGCCCCGGTCGTGCTCGGTCTCACCCGCTTCGGCAGCGCGTGAGACCGGGGCAGGTTCGGCCACGCGCGCAGACGACGACGGCCCGCTCCGGGTGGGAGCGGGCCGCAAGCTGGTGGTGTTGGTTCAGGCCGGGTGCGTGCGGTTGAGCAGCATCACGGCATACAGCGGGGAGTCCGGGAACGGCTGGCGCTCGCCGATCTTCTTGTATCCCCAGCCCTCGTACAGCGCCTGGAGCCGGGGCCGCTTGGTGTCCACCGTGAGCACGGCCAGGGCTTCTGGCCGGTCGGCGAGCAGCGCGGTGTGCAGCCGTTTGCCGAGTCCCTGCTTGCGCCATTTCGGCCTGAGCATCAGTTCCGAGACGGAGAACGTCGACGGGTCGGCCGGCTCTTCGGCCAGGTACTCGCGCCACCATTCGCGGCCCGGCTCGCCCGGCGCCCCGTAGGTGAACCCGATGGGCTCACCGTCCTCGTAGGCGATCACGCACGCGAATCCTTCACGGCCTCCCCAGTGGTCCACGAACCAGGGGAAGCGCTGTACGAACTCTTCGTGCCGCCGCTCGAAGTAGGCGTCGGCATGGACGTCAAGCAGGGTCTGCCGGATGTCGGGCAGGTCGTTGTGTCCGTAGCGGCGCAGGTCGATGGCGGGTGCCGTGGTCACGCGGGGCTCCATTCGGATCGGTAACGGTCGGCCCACTCGCGCGCCACGGTGGTGGAGGGCGCGAGCGTGAGGAGATCACGGTAGAAGTCGCCCAGCTGGACGCGCAGTCGGCCGGGCAGGGGGCTGCCGGACATCAGGGTGAAGGCGTCCTCGGTCGTGGCGCAGGCCTGTTCGGCGTCGCCCTGGTGGAGCTGGGCGATGGCGAGGTCCACGGTGGTCATGGCGCGGTTGCGCCGGTAGGGGGCCGGTAGCGCGGACAGGGCGCGGTGCGAGGCTGCTTCCGCTTCCGCGCTCTGTCCGAGACGGCTGCGGACGATCCCGGTCAGGGCGTGCAGTTCCGCGGGCCCGTAGAAGGCGATCCAGGACGGGCGGGGGCGTGCCTCGGTTCGCGTCAGGGCCTCTTCGGCGTATCCGATCGAGCGGATGGCGGCCTGCCGGTCGTCCCGGTAGGCGTGCCCGATTGCGGCCCGGGCGTGCGCGAGGGATCCGAACAGCGGATCGCGGCGCGTGATCGCGCAGGACTGAGCCGCCTGTGCCGCTGCGACACCTTCGGCGTAGTGACCGAGCTGGTGCGCAAGGATCGAGGTGGAGTTCCACACTCGCATGATTGCCACGGGGTCCTGCGACAGCCCGGCCAGCCTCAGCGCCTCGTTCACGTGGCTGCGGGCGCGATCGAGCTGGCGGGCGTCGATGCACGACCAGGCGGCGGCCGTGGTGTAGTCGGCGGCGACACCGAACAGCCGCTGCCGGATCGTCTGTGAGGCGGCGTGGTCCTGGAGGCCGACAGTCTCGGCTGCGCCGGCGAGCGCGGCGCGCTCGAGGGCGGCGTGTCCGCCGCGCTTCTGATCGAGCACGGTGAGCCGGTCCAGGCCGTCCCGCAGGCGGAGCACATCGGAGGTGCCCACCGTGGTGGGACGGGTGCCGGCGGCTGGCAGGGCGGTGGCTGCGAGCGCGGATGTGGCGGCGGTGCAAAAGCGGCGGCGGAGCATGACTGAGGGGTCCTCGTAGGGCGGGGCGGGCGTGCCGGGGGGATAGAAGCCGAGGCAGACGGGTGTGCAGCCGAATACTGCCGTGAGGGCGTCTCGCTGGCGCTCGTGCGGCCAGCGGGTTTTTCCGGTTACCCAGTTGCGGACCGTGCGGTCACCGACGGTCCCTTTGTGACCGGCCGCCTTCAGCTCATCGTTCACCCTGTCGGCCAACGTGCCCTGTTTGAAAGCGTGTTCGGTCATGTGGGCCTGCAACCGGAAATTTCCTTCCACGCACTCACCGTAGCCGCGTGATCATGCAGCGTGGACGGGTTGCGAGGATCCCACCCCCAGAAATTTCCGGTCACCGCGAGTAGCAACCAGCCCACTTTTCCTCACCGTTGACCTCGCTCCGGCGTTGGACTGGACACGCGCCCCGGTGAACGCCCAAGGCGCCGGCGGCCGTCTCTCGTTCCCCCGTGGGAGATGGCCGCCACAAGCAGCTTCCCGACCGCGAGCGCGAGGCACCCCGATATGACGACGCGCAGCACGCCGCCCAAGCCAGTTGCCGGCGCCTACGTCGACGCCCCGGCGATCCACCGCGAGCGGCTGAGCACACAGCAGCTCGCAGGCCGCTCGTGCTGCTGGTGCAGCGGAACCCCCGACCCCAGGTTCCCGGTGCCGATACTGCGCGACGACGCCCTGTACGCCTGCACCCCGTGCGCGTCCATGTACGGCGTCGCGGCCGTGGACGTCGACCAGTGACCCGCGCCGGCACCGACGACTTCCCGGCCGGGCTGGACGACTGGACCGCCCGCGACTGGGCGGACTACCGGGCCCGCATCGAAGACGGCGAGGGCAGCGTGAGGGCGATCGACGCCATCCAGCGCCGCCGTCGCCAGGCACAGAGCGAGACGTCGCAGGAGAGCGCCCGGTGACCGGCGCAACGGTGCCCCGCACAGCGTGGGCGGGTGACCTCGTACTGACAGGCCCCGAAGACAGCCATCTCCCAACCGTCCGACGAAGGGAATCTCCATGACGTACGGCAGCGACACCTACGGCGACCGCACCGCCGACGAATACGACGCCCTCTACAGCGACTTCGTGCCGCCGCCCGCGCAGATCCGATTACTGGCCAAGCTGGCAGGTGCCACGCCCGCCGTGGAGATCGGCTCCGGCACCGGGCGGGTCACCCTGCCGCTGGCCGAGCACGTTCCGGTCCTCGCGGTCGACGCGTCCGAGGAGATGACCCGCCAGCTGGCGAAGAAGACCGCCACCCTGCCCATCACCCCGATCACCGCAGACGCCGCCCACTACGTGGCCGGCCAGCGCGTCGATCTCGTATGCGCCCTGTTCAACACGTTCTTCCTGCTGGCCTCCGAGACAACCCAGCGGGCGTTCCTGCACAACGCGGCCCGCATGCTCACCGACACCGGCACGCTCCTGATCGAGACCTTCGTCCCGCGGCCCGGCCAGCGCCTGCCCGACGGACCGCATCCGGGAGTGTTCCCCGAGGGGCGCAGCGTGGTTGCGCTCAAGCGGCGGACCGTGGACACCGTGGTGGTCTTCGCCGCCGAAAACCACGACGACGAGCAGGAGTTCCACTACTCCGAGATCGTCCTGCGCGACGGAGAGCCGGTGCGCGTGCTGCCCGGCCAGATGCGCTACTGGCGGCCCGAGCAGATCGACGCGCTCGCCGGTGAGGCGGGGCTGCTGCTGCGGGAGCGGTGGGAGGACTGGGACCGCACCCCGTACGACACGGACACCAGCGCCCGCCACATCTCCCTGTACCGGCTCGCCGGACAGAGCCAGTAGCCAACACGACGGCCGCCGCACCCCGGGCACAGCGGGGTGCGGCGGCCGTCGTGCGCCGTCTGTCAGGCAGACAGGCCGTTTCGCATGGCTGCCTGGGCTGCGAGATCGCGGCAGAAGCCCCCGAAGTCCAGGCCGGCCTCCGCGAGCGCCATGGGATAGGTGCTGGTCTCGGTCATCCCGGGGGCGACGTTCGTCTCCAGGACGAAGACCTCCCCGTCCTCGGTGACGATCGCGTCCGTGCGCGACAGGTCCAGCAGCCCCAGCGCCTCGTGAGCGGCGACGGCCACCCGGGCGGCCTCCTGCGCCACTTCGGCGGACAGACGGGCCGGACAGTGGAACTCGACCGCGCCGGGCGTGTAGCGGGCGGTGTAGTCGTACAGGCCGTCCGCGACGATCTCCACCACGGGCAGCGCGCGCGGCCCGTCACCGAGATCGGCCACTGCCACGGCGATCTCCGTGCCCGTCACACGCCGCTCGATCAGCGCCTCATCGTGGTACGCGAAGCAGGCCATCAGGGCCTGCGGCAGGTCCTCCGCCAACTCCACCCGGCTCACGCCGAACGCGCTGCCGCACGCACGCGGCTTGACGAACAGCTCAAGACCCAGCCATTCCACCACCTGGGCCGTCAGCGCGGCCGCGCCCAGGTCGTGGAACGCCTGCTTCGGCAGCGTCACCGACTCAGGTGTCTTCAGCCCGGCCTGTTCCAGGATCGCCTTGGCGGTGGTCTTGTCGAACGCCGTACGGCACGCCTGCGGGCGGGCGCCGACATAGGGCACCCCGGCCAGCTCCAGGACCTCCTTTATGGTCCCGTCCTCCCCGGCGATGCCGTGCAGGACAGGGAAGACCACGCCCGGCGGGTCCTGTGCCAGTGCGGGCAGCAGGTCCTTGCCGACGTCGCGGAGTTCCACCTCGACCCCGGCCCGGCGCAGCGCGTCGGCCACCCTCGCCCCGGAGCGCAATGACACCTCGCGCTCCGGTGACAGACCCCCGGCGATGACGATGACGTTCAGGTCGCTCATGCTGATTCCGTTCCTCTGGCTGTCGGGGCGTCAGGAGTGGTCCGGGCCCGGGGTCTGCGGGCCTTGGCTGTGCGGGTGCGCGGTGGTGCCGAAGGTCTCCCACAGCTCCAGCTCGGTGCCGATCACCTCAGCCAGGGTCCCTACGCCCTCCCGGATGCGCTCCGGCGGCGGATAGCAGTACGACAGACGCATGGCCCGTCGGCCGGCGCCGTCGGCATAGAAGCCAGTGCCGGGCACGTAAGCCACCCTCGCCTGGACCGCCCGGGGCAGCATGGCCTTGGAGTCCAGCCCCTCAGGCAGCGTCACCCATACGAAGAAACCACCGCCCGGCCGCGTCCACGACACCCCCGCCGGCATGCGCTGCTCCAGGGCATCGAGCATCGCATCACGCCGCTCCCGGTACATCTCCCGGAACGCCTTCAGCTGCTCCTGCCACGGCTGGGTGCGCAGGTACCGGTCCACGGCGAGCTGGGCGAAAGCGGAGTGGGACAGCATCGCGCTCTCGGCAGCCAGCACCAGCTTGTCCCGCACCGCGGACGGCGCCAGCGCCCAGCCCACCCGCAGCCCCGGCGCCAGAGTCTTGGAGAACGACCCCAGATAGACAACGTCCGCGGGGGCATCAGCGCGCAGGGCCCGCATCGGCTCACCCTCCAGGTGCAGCAGGCCGTAGGGGTTGTCCTCCAGCACCAGCACCTTGGCCCGGCGGCACACCTCCAGGACGCGTAAACGCCGCTCAGCAGCCAGCGTGACACCGGCCGGGTTCTGGAAGGTGGGCACCGTGTAGAACAGCTTCGCCGGCCGCCCGGCGCGCTCCAGCCGGGCGAACGTCTCCGCCAACGCCTCGGGCAGCACCCCCCGCTCATCCATGGCCACGTGGACGGCACGGGCCTGGTACGCGGCGAACGTCCCCAAGGCGGTGACGTAGGTCGGGCCCTCGGTGACCACCGTGTCGCCCGGATCGAGGAACACGCGCGCGACCAGGTCCAGCGCCTGCTGCGAACCGACAGTGACCACCACGTCATCCGGGTGAGCGTCGATGCCCTCTTCGGCCATCACCGTGCAGATCGTCTCTCGCAGACTCGGATCTCCCTGGGCGGACCCGTACTGCAGCGCGACCTGCCCTCGCTCCGTCACCAGGTCGGCCATCAGCGCGGCCACGGCATCGATGGGCAGGGCACTCACGTTGGGCATCCCGCCAGCCAGCGACACGATCTCAGGGCGCGACGCCACCGCGAACAGGGCCCGCACCTCGGACGCGACCATCCCCGCCGCCCGCTGCGCGTAGTGGCCGAGCCATGGATCGGCACCCCACCGGGATGGTTCATCAGGCTGCATTCGCGCGCTCCCTGTCCGTCACCACTGGAGGTCACAGACACTACTGGCCCGCGCTCGACCACCGCGCCCGTATGAAACGCCGGTAACCGACGTTGCCCGGGCTCGCGCCCGGCTTTACGGGCGCTGTACCAACGGCCCGGGGCGTCGGGGGTGGGGGGCTTATTTGGTATCGGTGTAGTCCAAAAAGTCGGCGACGGCGGGGATGCCGCGGCGGCGGGCGAGTTTCTTGCGGAGGTCTTCCAGGGTGCTGGTGCCGCGTGCGGAGGTGACGCCGCCCATCCGGTCGACCGCCTCGTGGGCGGTGGCCACGGCGGCGTCGACGTCGCCGAGACCGAGGTGGGCTTCGGCGAGGCGGGCGAGGTAGATGGCGTGGCCGCGCGGGAAGGCGTCGCCGTTGTACGCCTCCTGGCTGGTGTGCGCGTCGGAGGCGTCCAGGAAGTGGCCGACAGCCCGTTTGGGGTGACCGAGATTCAGGGCGGAGCTGCCGATGAGCTGGTGGGCTTCCCCGAGGTTGTACCAGTAGACGCACGGGAGGTCGTCCTCGATGGGCCCGGCGTGCTGGTAGGCGTCCAGGGCTGCGTTGGCGGAGCGGTCGGCGGACCGGGTGTCGCCGGCGTGCGCGTGGGCGCGGCAGGCGCGGGCGTGCAGCATGGAGATCAGGCGGGGTGAGCCGATCCTCGGTGCCTGGGACAGGGCGGCCTCGATGAGGTCGACCGCGCCCCGGGGGTCGCCGGTCGAGTAGTGCTGGATGGCCCAGAACGCGAGGGTGTTGGCTGCGATCACGGGATCGTCGGCGCTGGCTGCGGCCCGCAGGGCTGTGGAGTAGTGGCGTTCGGCGGCGGCGGCCTTCCCGCTGTCGTAGGCCGTCCAGCCCGCACTGCGGGACGCTTCCGCCGCGACCCCGAAGAGACGGCGTTCGACGCCTTCGCCGAAGGACGCGTTTTTGAGGGTGGCGGTGATCAGCCGGAGTTCGGAGCGGGCCGCGTCGTAGACGTCGCCGGAGCCCACGGTGTCGTCGAGGCGGCGCAGGCTGTCGAGTCGGCGCTCGAAGTGGTCGGGGACGTCGGCGCCGATGTGGCGGCCGGCGGTGGGGGCGGCTCCGGCTGGGGCGGCGGCGGACCATTGCGCCACGGTGGTGCCCAGGGTGACGGACGTCGTGATCAGAAATTGCCTGCGGTCCACCGGACCTCCTGTGATCTCCAGTGCATGCACCGCGCCCGTGGTCGTCCACGGGAGGGTGAAGAGGGTGTGGTCCGGCAGGGCAAGAAGGAGCCAGCCCGGCCAGCCGTGGGCGTGGATCGCCTCGGGCGGGATGTTTTCGAGTGCGGCCATGGCGAGCTGGGTGTGGTAGTTGGGCGCGTAGATGCCCGCGATCCAGCGGGACGCCTTCTCCTTGCGGTACGCCAGCTGCCCGTATCCCATGCGCTGGTGCTGGTCGGCGACCCGGCACAGGTATGCCTCCGCGTTCTGGCCGCGCAGGGTCAGCAGGTAGGCCAGCGGGTGGCGTAAGGCGGCCTCGGCGTCAGCGGTCACGGACGACCCTCCCTTTCGCGGGCACGGGCGCCTCCAGTCTTCCGGCTCCCGGCGGGCGGGGGAAGGCCGCCCGGGGTGAACGGCAACCGGCGGCAACCACCCGCAACGGGCGGCAACGCCACTGGTCTAGGAGGCAGTTCACGCCTGCGGTGTCCTTGCACGGCTGCCCGTCAGGGCCGCGTCCGACGACGTGTCAGGAGGACCCCGATGGTGACCACGCTCCCCGCCGCCGCGGCGGCGCAGACCGGCCCCGGGCGGGCGGAGGTGCTCGACCAGGTCGCCCGGCTGATCGACCTGGAGGAGACGATGGTTGAGCAGATGCGGGCCGAAGCGCTCGGGGCGCCGACGCGCGGTGTCGTCGCGTACGGCGAGTACCAGTCCGGCGGCTGGTGGACCACGTCGCTGATGAACCACTCCGACTCTGGTGACCCGCACGACGTCGTCATCGGCGACGGACGACCACGCCCCACCTCCTTACTGGAGGCCATGCCCGCGACCGCGCGGTTCCTCGACTCGCTGGGGCTGGACTTCATGTACGTGCGCCTGGCCCGCCTGGAGCCCCACTCCTACCTGTGGGAACACCGCGACTACGCCGAACTGCGCGACACCGGCCGCCACCGCCTGCACATCCCGCTAGTCACCAACCCCTCCGCCGTCCTGGTCACCGCAGGGGCCCGGGTCCACATGGCGGCCGGGGCGCTGTGGAGGCTGACGCCCTCACAGGCGCACGGGGTGTGCAACACGACGGGCCCGGACCGGCTCCACCTGATCGCCGACGTGTACGCGGACGACGCCTATGAGGCGCTCGCCGCACGCCCGCACCTGCGCGACGGGGACGCGACGGACCTGCCGGAGATGACGGCGGCCGACCGGGCCGCGCTGATGGGGCGGGCCGGACAGCTCGCGGAACTCGGCTTCACCGACGCGGCGGAACAGACGCTCCTGCGCGCCTTCTACACCTACGCCCTGCCGGAGGGCGGCGCGTACGACCTGATCGCCGAACTCCACACGGGCCGCGGCCAGGACGCCGACGCGCGCCGGTGGCGCGAGGCGAAGGCGCACCTGCTCGCCCGCCCCTGACCCGGACCGATCCCCTTCACCCGAAAGGCAGGACACTGATGTCCACCTCGGTATCTCCACCGAGCGAGCTGACCGCGCTCGAGGAACTCGCGCACGCCCACCGGCCGGTGCAGCTCGCCGTCCTGGGCGACCTGGTCCACGCCCTGTCGGCCACCACGGCCGTCACCCACCTGCTGGTCCGCGGCTCGCTCGCCACCGGGACCGCTGACCGGCTCTCCGACGTCGACCTGGTCGTCGCCGTCCGCGACGACCGGCTGCCTGCCCTGATGGGGAACTTGGACGCGCTGATGTCCACCACGTTCGGCACGCTGCTGCCCGGCTGGCGGGACACCATCGTCGGCAACCTGGGCGGCGCCGGGTTCGTCTACCTACTGCCCCACGACGGCCATCTGCTCCAGCTCGACCTGTACCTGTGCCCGACCAGCGCGGTCGACGCGCTGCGCCGCAGGATCGGCCCCCGCCTGCTGTGGCAGGGCCCCGGCGCCGACGAACCCGCCGACGCCAGCACCCAGCAGCGCACGGCACAGGAACTCGCCCGGGCCGCACAGACGCCGGCGGACTGCGGCCAGCTCCTGGTCCAGGCGATGGTGCTGCACGCGATGCTCCGCAAGCGCCTGGCCCGGGGCCAGCAGTACATCGCCTACGGCCTCCTGCACGACCTGAACGCCACCTGCCGGGACGTCATCCGCACCGCGCTGGTCCCGCACTCCCGGCACCACGGCTGGTACCACCTGCACGACGAAGTCGGCCGCACCGCCACCGGCCGGGAGTGCCTGACCGAGCTGACCGAGGCGCTGACCAGCCCGCCGGTCCCCACCGTGGCGCAGGCCGACGACGCCCTGGACCGCATCGTGCGCCTCGCGCAGCGGATCGCCCCGCACGCCGCCGACTCGCTGACCGACCAGATCACCGCGTACCGCGCCTACCAGCAGCACGAGGAAGGACTGGCATGAACAGCACCGACCACGCCACGGATCTGACCGTGGCCCTGTTCGCCGGGGTCGTCCCGCCGGACGGCGAGGAACCGTTAGCGGAGGCGGCCGGCGCCGCCCTGGCCCGCGCCGGGTACGCCCTGCGGCACGGCGGCTACAACGGGCTGATGGAGGCCGCCGCGCGCGGCGCCGCCCGCCACGGCGTGCCGGTCACCGCGATCACGCTGGCCGACCGACCCGACTGGGGAGCGCTCAACCCGCACGTCACCACCACCGTGCACTCCCCGACCATGGGCAGTCGGCTGCACGCCTACCTCGATGACGCGGACCTGGTCGTGGCGATGGGCGGAGGGGTCGGCACGCTGCACGAACTGACCGCCGCCTTGTACTACGCCACCACGATCCGCTCCGTCCCCGTACGGCTGCTCGGGCCTGCCGCGTGCCGCCTGAGCGCGTTCCTGAGGGCGGAGGGATGGCTGACCGAGAGCCCGACCCGGCCGCTGGGCTTCCTGCGGGAACTCCCCGACATGGAAGCGCTCGCCGCCGACCTCAAGGCCCTGGACGCCGGGCGGTGCGAGCCATGACTCCGTCCACGTCTACCGCCCTCTTCGCGGAGAAGATCGCCACCGTCGCCTACCGGCCGGGCCCGTACCAGCTCCCCGACGGCGGCACGCTCGACAGCTACTTCGACCCCTACCGGCTGGCCGGCGACCCTCAGATGCTGACGGAGACCGCGGCCGCGCTCGCGGATCTGCTGCCCGACGGCACCGAGGCCCTGGCCGGTCCGGCGCTGGCCGGGGTCCCGCTGGTCACGGCGGTGTCCCTGCACACCGGTCTGCCCGCCGCCTTCCTGCGCCCGGCACCGAAGGGCCACGGCACGTGGCAGCAGATCGAGGGCGCCGACCTGGGAGGCCGGCGGACCGTCCTGCTGGACGACACCGCCCGCAGCGGCACCAGCCTCCTGCGCAGCGCCCGCCTGCTGCGCATCGGCGGCGCGCTGGTCGGCACGGCCGTGTGCGTCCTGGACCGGGACGCGGGCGCCACCGCCCTGCTCGCCGACCACCACCTGGTCCTGCGCGCCCTGGTCCGAGACCCGGACGGTGCCCGGTGACGGACTCCCGCCAAGCGGCACTGTTCGACCTGGACGGAGTGCTGCTGGACAGCGCCGACGCGGTGCGCTCCACCCTCGCGGCGGTCGCCACCTGCGCTCTCGGGCGCCGCGTGACGCCGGGCGACCTTCCGCCCGGCGCGCTGCGCCGCCCCCGCATCGAGGTCTTGGCGCTCCTGGACGTCGCCGATCCCGACGACGCGTGCGACCGCTGGTGGGACGGCGCCATGTCGGCCAACCCCGTGAAGCCGTTCCCCTGCGTGCTCTCCGGCCTGCTGGCCCTGCGCGCGCAGGGCACGGCCACCGGCGCGGTCACCCTCCAGGACCCCGACCGCCTGCGGTGGCTGCTGCCGCCGACGGTGGCCGAACTACTGGACGTCGTCATCACCCGCCAGGACACCCGGCCCAAACCGGCCCCGGACGGACTGCACGCCGCCCTGAGTCAGCTGGACGTCCCACCAGAACGCGCGGTGTACGTCGGGGACAGCCCCACCGACATGACCGCGGCCCGCGCCGCCGGAGTCGTCGCGCTCGGAGCGGTCTGGGGCTGGCACCCTCCCGCAGCCCTGCGCGCCGCCGGGGCCGATCACCTCCTGCCCGAGCCCGCCAGCATCGGACCGTCCCTGATGCACCACCTGCCCCTAATCGGCAGCACGTGACCCGACCGGCCCACTACAGTGGAGGGGCGCCCCTACAGGCGCCCCTTTGCACTTCTGATCCAGAGGACACAGGCGAATGCGCGTGATGCGGCGACGAGCACCCGGCGTCGAGCTGGAGCACTGAGGACCCCGTTCCTCAGCCCGACTCGCGGTCCGGCTCGGCGCGCACCCCATCACCCCGCCACCCGTTTCCTGAACCTCTGAGAGCTACCCCGATGCCTGTACCGCCCACCAGCGGCCGTCTGCAATGGACCGACGTCCCCACGCCCCTGCGCGCCCGCCTCGAAGACGCCCTCGGCTCATCCGTCACCGACACGGTCACTCCCGCAGGCGGCTTCGGCCACCAGCTCGCTGCCGCGCTCACCTTGGAGAGCGGCCGACGGGTCTTCGTCAAAGCGGCCCCCGACGACGACCCGCTGACCGCTGCCAACGTCCACGAGGCCGACGTCCTGGACGCGCTGCCGCCCGGCGCTCCGGTCCCGAACCTACTGGGCATCCATCGCGGGGCCGACTGGACGGCCGTCGTCATCGCCCACCTGGACGGACCGCACCCCGACTTCTCTCCGCAGTCCGGTGATGCCGAACAGACGTGGGCGCTGCTGGACAAGCTCACCTCCAGCCCGGCCCCGGCCTCCTACGCCGCCGCGGTGAGCACCATGCCCTCAACAGCGGCCAGTCTGCACGGCTGGGACGAACTGCTTGCCGATCCGTCGGCCGACCTCGCCCCCGCCGCCCGCGACCGCCTTCCACAGCTCACCGAACTCGAAGCCGCCTGGCCCGCCCTCGCGCACGGCGACCGCATCGTCCACGGCGACCTGCGGGCCGACAACATGGTCCGCGACCACCACCTTGGCGTGACCTTCGTGGACTGGGCACACGCCACCACCGGCCCGGCCTGCGTCGACGCCGCCTCCCTCGCCCCGCAACTCATCCTCGCCGGACACGCACCCGCAGACGTCGCCCGGCTGCTCCGCGACCACCCCGCCACTGCCAGGAACTCCGACACCACCACCGCGTTCCTCGCCGCGCTCACCGGCCACTGGCACCGCAACGCCCGCAAGCCCGCACCCCCCGGCGCCCCCGGACTGCGCGCCTACCAACACCGAGCCGCGGCCGCCGGCCTCGCGCTCCTCGGCTACCGCCTGAACTGATGAAGCGGCAGATGCCCGCTCTCGCCTGAAGGGGGAGCAGCCCAAGATTCCCAGGGGCTACACGCACACCAGTGCGATGCCGCCGACTCCGGGCCCACGGCATCGCACTGGAGTGCGTGTAGCCCCTGGGGCGGTGCCGCTGACCCCGGGTCAGCGGAAGACCCCGGGCCGCACAGCGTGCCCGGGGTCCTGTCTGCCAGCGTCACATCGCCCCCAACTTCGGTCCATGGGCGGCGGCGTGACCTGGTGCACTCACAAGTCGTCGGGTGCGCTGCCCACCCATGCGATCGACTGGCCCTCGCTGTTGCGGCCCCAGTGCGGTTCCTCCAGCGAGGTCTCGTGACCGTCGGGCAGGACGCAGACCCGTCCCCAGCGGCCGTGTTTGCCCGCACAGATCCCGGTGAGCCCGGCCAAGTCGCCGTCGCGCACGGCCCGGTCGTAGCGGTCCTGGAACGGCTGGAGGCGGGCGCACAGCTCCATGCCGAACTGCGTCTCCGCCGCCTCGACCCGCGCCCTCGCCTCCTGCACCCCAGGGTCGGACAACACGAACGAGATGACCTTCTCCGCCTCCGCGAAGGCGCTGTTGCGGACGTGCCGCCGCACGGCCTCCTGCACACGCCGCTCTTCCTCGGGTACGGGCATCACGCGACGCCTTCCTCTACCGCAGCCGCCCACTCCAGCCCAAGGCCGGCCAGCGCACGCAGCTTGTCGACGGTCAGCTTGGCCCGACGGCTCTTACTGTTGCTGAGGAACACCCCCAGCTTCACCTCCGACCCGTCCGGCAACGCCTCTACATGGGCCCTAGGGACCGTCACAGACCCCGTACGCGCCTTGTACTGCACCAGGGCCGCAACGCCCCTCTCGAATGCGCTCACGGGCGCCGTGGACGGCTCCGCGGACACGACCGGCTCCACCGCAGCCGGGGCCGGGGCCAGCGGGACGACGCCGACGCCCTCCAGGCGCTCGCGCTGACCCTCCGCCAGGTCCGCCCACACCTCGGGCTTTTGCTGCCGGGCCAGCCACTTCCCCACATCCATCCCGTGGACCGTGAACCCCGGCAGAACCTCCGCCGGGCCGTCCTCGTCACGCACCAGCTCGCGCAGCGCGGCGAAATGCCTCTGCCACTCCGCCGGCCACTCCGGGTTCCAGTCCTCATCGACCGCCAGGAGCGCGGCCTCCCACTCCGGCTTGTCGGCGAGCGCACCCGGCCGCCGCAAATTGGAGAGCCACTGTCCTACCGGCTTGTCCAGGGCCACGGCGGACCTCGGAGCACAGAGGGTCCAGTGGTCTTCGTAGTACACCCGGGCCGCCGCCAGGTTCTCCTGGAACCGCTCATCGGCGACCGACCAGACCATGCCCAGCTTCTCCAGCCGCTGCGCCCGCTTGCCGGTCATCTGCCCGGCCCCGTACGCCCGTCGCTGTTCCGACACCCATGTCCCCAGCGGAAACATCCCCTCCCGGTGTTCATAGGGCACGCGGGCATGAAGCTCGCGCTCCGAGAAGTTCTTGAGCGCCTGCCAGCCCCTCGCCCAGTCCTGCCGCTCCGTGTCGATGACGTTGAAGGAAACCCAGTCCGCGACCATCACCGGGTCACGCGGAGCCGCAAAACGAAGCAGCAGACGCGATTCTTCCTCACCCTTCTCGGGCGCCGTGCCGATGTTCGTCGACGGCTCCACCATGGCCTTCTGAGGCTCCTGGGGGATCGCCAACAGCTCCACGGCCTCTTCATCGTGAGCCCGAAGACCTTCGAGAACCCTCACCAGAGGGCGGTAAGACCCGGAGGTGAACATATCCTCGGGCTCTTCTCCCGGCTGCAAGAAAATCGGCACAATCAGAGAAGCCAACTTGCCCTCTCCGGGCTTCTGCCGAAGAGCGCGCCCAATGGCCTGCACGATATCGTGCGGCGCTCCCTTGGGATCCAAAAGGGCCACGGAATCCACGGCGCGAATATCAACGCCCTCACCCAATACGCGGCAATTCGAGAGAATCGCACGCAGCGCCGTAGACCCGAACTTGCCCAGAACTCCCCGCCGGCGCTCAGGCACGTGCTCCCCGCACAGCCAGTCAGCCCAGATCTCCGCCGGGTACCGCTCCGGCTGATCCTCGTGCAACCGGGCCGCCACGCGCTCCAGGCCCTCCGCGTAAGCCTGAGCCTCTATGGTCCGGTGGTGGAAGGTGATGCACGTCTGCAAGGAATGCCTGGCCATGGTGTGCAGGAGCGCCGCCTGGAGCGCCCCGAGGCGCTGCCCGCGCACCTCCTCGCTGCGCCGGTCCTCGCCCATCAGCCGCTCAGGCGTGACGACCGGGTCCTGCAGCTCCAGCACGATGATCTGATACCGCGCCAGCAGCCCCCTGGACACGGCCGACGCCAGCGACAGCTTGTACAGGACGGGCCCGAAGACTTCCTCATCGTCCATGGAGGCCGCCATCTCCTGCGGCAGCGGGTCCCGCACGCCCTCGGCAACCTCCCAGTTCGGGGGCCGCTCCTGCCAGATCCGCGGCGTCGCCGTCAGATACAGCCGGCGCGCCGCCGGGATGACGTCCTGGTCGTGCACGGCCGCCCAGGCCTTACCCATCGAACCGCTGGTCCGGTGCGCCTCATCGACACACACCAGGTCCATCGCAGCGAGCTTCTGCCCGTACACGCCCTCGAAGGCCTCCGCCAGGACCCCGAGGCTGGCGTACGTGGCGAAGATGATGACCTGCCCGGTGCCGTGCCACAGCGCCAATTGCACGGGGTTGGTGGTGGACCGGACTTTCAGCGCCCACAATTCCGGGTCGTCCTGGAGCGAGCACACCGCGACCGCAGGCCCCTTGTGCCCGGCCGCATTCCACGCCTGAACCGTCTGGCTCAGCAAATCCAGCGTCGGCACCAGAACGAGAATGCGCCCCTTGGGTGCGAGCCGCTTTGCCGCCGAAGCCGCGATGATGGTCTTTCCCGTCCCGCACGCGGCGTGCACCTGACCGCGCAGACCATTGGCGGGGATTCCACCCGGCGGGATATCGAGGCCGCGCACAATGGCGGCAACGGCCTCAATCTGGTGTTCACGCAGTTTCACGGCCATTCCCGTGTTCTCCTTTTCGCGGAATGCTGCCCGCAATCTGAAAGGGAATCCCGGAGGGTGAGGGGTCCGGGGTGGTGTTGCTGTCTGTCCCCAGACTCTACACAGCCAGCCCCTGTGATGCATCACCCTTGCGACAGGTTCGCCCTCCCGGATGACACTTGGCTGATTCTCCCCCATGACGCCGGGTCAGAGTGTATGCTGACGGGGTGTCGTCAGATTGACCGTTCGGGCAGTTGAGAGCAGGGGAGGGGTTCGGGTGGAGCGTAAGCGGAGCCCGTCACTGCGATGGGGCCGGCACTTGTCGGGCCGACGATCCGTCACAGCCGTTGCGGGGGTGGTGGCCTAGAACCCCAGGAGCTACACAGGCCCGCGCGTGATGCACCTTCCCCTGTTGCCAGCCGCGGCGACCGCGCTTGCGCGGGTGCCCTCAATTCGCGCTTGCGCGAATTGACTTCCTTTCGGAATTCCGTTTACGGAATTCCATTCCGGCGCTTGCGCCGGAATTCGAATTGCGCTTGCGCAATTCGCGCTCTATGCCCCGGCTTGCCGGGGCATATCCCGCTCCGCGGG